>NZ_SDLS01000028.1:0-123928 GCF_004522315.1 Amycolatopsis sp. CFH S0740
GGACGACCTCGTGCCGCTGCGCCGCTAAGACCCCGAGAGATGCCGAGCAACGCGTGCGAGCTGCTCCGCGTAATACTCCACAAAGGACTCTGACGACGGATCCTCCCCGGTAAGCGCCTCGGCGATCCGGGGGAGCGACGTCGGCGCGCTCGCCGCCGCCATCAGCATCAGCAGCAACGTCCGAGGGTCCACATCGGACGGGAAGTCGCCCGCTTCCTGCCGTGCCCGCATGTACTTGAGCTGCCCCTGCAGGAACTCGCGTTGCGACTCCGCCCCCGCCTCGCTCGGGGCGCCCTCGGCCATGTTCTCCCGCAGGAACAACCGCGCCTGGTCCTGGTCGGAGAGCCCGCTCCTGGCGAAATCCGTGACCACGTCCGCGAGCGGGCGGTCCGGCGTGGTCATCGCGGAGAACCCGGCGAACGGTTCGCTCGCCACCTCCGCGTACAGGCCTTCCTTACCGCCGAAGTAGTACGAGATCAGCTGCTTGTTCACCCCCGCGCGCTGCGCGATGTCGCTCACCCGCGCGGCCGCGTACCCCTTGCTGCCGAACTCGGCCTTGGCCGCCTCGAAAATGCGCGCCTTCGTGCGCTCGGGATCGCGCTGGCGCTCACCGGGGCGCGGCGCGCGGCGCGGGGTGGTCTCGGACACCTGGGCAGCCTAACCGACGCAGTAATCATCCTGAAGGTTGACACAATCATCTACGAGGATGATTATGGAGACCGGCCGAGAGGGGATGACCGTGAAAAAGATCAAGGTGGCAGTGGTAGGCGGCGGCACCGGCGGGTTGTGCCTCGCGCACGGCCTGTCGCGGGCCGGAGTCGAGGTGGCGGTGTACGAGCGCAGCCGCACCCGGACCGAGCGCCTGCAGGGCTACCGCGTGCACATCGCGCCGATGGGTTCCGCCGCGTTGCACGAGTGCCTCCCGCCTGCGGCGTGGGACCAGTTCCTGGCCACGACGGGGGTCAGCGAGGGCACGTTCGGCTTCGTCACCGAGAAAATGCGCGAGCTGGCGGTCTTCGACGCTCCACCCAGCGCTGACCCGACCGCCGCGCACCATTCGGTCAGCCGGATTTCGATGCACCAGGTCCTGTCGTCCGGATTGGACGGAATCCTCTGGTACGACAAGGAATTCGTGCGCTACGAGACTGATTCGAAGGGCGTCGGCCTGCACTTCGCGGACGGCACCACCGCCGAGGCGGACCTGGTCGTCGGCGCGGACGGTGCGAGCTCCCGCGTCCGTGCGCAACTGTTGCCGCACGCGAAGCGCGTGGATACCGGAATCCGGACTGTCATCGGCAAATTCCCGCTGACCGAAGCGGCTCGCACGCAGCTTCCGCGGCAGCTCGCGACGGCCCCCACGCTCGTGTTGCCCCCGCCCGGCTGCGGGATGTTCACCGCGCCGCACGAGTTTCCAGCGGCTTCGGTCAACGACGAGACCGCGGTCGTCGACCCGGTGCTGTTCGACAACACCGGCAGCTACGTGATGTGGTCCTACGGTGCGAAAGCTGAACGCTTCCCGGCCGATCTCGCCGAACTGGACGCTCCCGCCCTCCGTTCGCTGATCCTGGACCGGATCCGCGACTGGCATCCGGCGTTCAGCCGACTGGTGCGGGATTCGCCGGACGGCACGGTGAGCATGCTGCCGATCCGCACGTCGGTGCCGGTCCGCGACTGGGAGACCGGCCCAGTCACCCTGCTCGGCGACGCCGTGCACAGCATGACGCCGTTCCGCGGCATCGGCGCGAACATCGCACTGCGCGACGCACAAGTGTTGTGCCGCAACCTTTCCCACGGCGGCGACGTGACCGCTGCGGTCGCCGACTACGAGCGGCAGATGCGGAAGTACGCGTACCCACAAGTGCGTGGTTCGCTCCGCAGCGCTAAGCAGTTCGTGACGGAAAGCCGGTTCAGCCGCGGGTTGACGCGCGCGTCGATGACCGCGCTGGGAGCAGCCCTCTCGCTGCGACGGAAACTGCGCGGCTGACCTCAGCCCGCGCCATACCAGCGTCCGCCCGGCGGCATGGCGTACTCCGTGTACAGAAGGGCGGCCAGGGTTTGCCAGCCGGCTTTGTCGGCGGTGAACGTCCGGCCGCCCGGCGCGATCAGCACAGCCCGGCCGTTCGCGTCGGCGACCAGCGAGATCGGTATCCGGTACTCGTCGTAGTCGTGTCGCACGAGCCAGCGCCACCCGATCGTGAACCGGCGGCGGGCGGACACCGGATACCGCACGTCGACGTCGGAAACCCCGGTGCCCGCGATCGTCCACAGCGGAGTGACCCGAAGTCCGGCGAGATGCACGAGCTGCGGCTTCTTGCCGTCCGGTTCGAAGCGGTAGTACGGCCGCCTGCACCAGCGCTCCCAGCGAAGCCGCCGTCGTTCGCGGCGGATCGGGCCGTGCAGCCGGGACCGTGCTTCCTCCAGCAACGCGAGGGCACGGGCGTAGTCGGGATCGTTGCGGGACACGAGATCCTCCCCTCTCTCGCGCCCGAAGCTACTGACCCGGCCGGGGACCGGTCCCGCTCTGCTTGTCCACCAGCGACCGGAGCTGGAACTTCTGGATCTTGCCGCTGGCAGTCCGCGGGAGTTCCGGAAACAGTTCCACGCGCTCCGGCCAGTACTGCTTGGCGACGCCCTTTTCGGCGAGAAAACCGCGCAGCTTCTCCAGATCCAGGTGCGCGCCGGGTTTCAGCACGAGACAGGCGCACGCGCGTTCCTGAAGCCGCGGATCGGGGACCGCGACCACCGCGACCGCTTCGACGTCCGGATGTTCGTAAAGGACGTTCTCCACATACACGACCGGGATGTTCTCGCCGCCGCGGATGATCACGTCCTTGGTGCGGCCGGCGATGCGGAGGTAGCCGTCGGCGTCGATGGTCGCGAGGTCGCCGGTGTCGAACCACTCGCCGGTGAAACTCTCGCGGGCCAGTTCGAGCCGTTCGGCGTAGCCGACGAACAGGAACGGCCCGGCGACCTGCAGGCGGCCCTCCGCGCCCGGCGGCAGTTCGGCCCCGTCCGCGTCGACGGTCCGGATCCGCATTCCGGGCCACGGATAACCGTCGGTGTCGATCAGCTTGTCGTCCGGATCGCCCGGGATGCCGAGCGTGACCAGCGCGTCTTCGCTCTGCCCCCAGCCGCCGAGCACGACGAGACCGGGCAGTTTCTGCCGCGCCTGCCGTACGAGCGCGCGGGGGATCGGTGCGCCCATGCAGCAGAACCGTTGCAGGGAACTGAGATCGTGGTCGGCGAGATTCGGCGCGGACAGCAGGTCGTGCAGGAACGGCGTGGCGGCCGAGGTGTAGGTGATGCCGTGCTCGGCGACCAGTTCCACGAACCGCGCGGCATCCCACACGTCTTGCAGCACGCAGGTCGCGCCGTTCTGCACGCCGAGCCTCGCGCCGTAAAGGAAACCGGTGAGATGCGCGAGCGTCGACGCCATGTGCAGGACGCTGTCGGAGGTGATGCCGAGCCGGTCGGGGAGCGGGTTGTTCGCGGCGACGGCCGTGTTGTGCGTGTGCATCACGCCCTTGGGCTCGCCGGTGGTGCCGGAGGTGAAGATCAGCAGGGTGACGTCGTTGGGATCAGGCCGCCACGACGGCAGCTCGTGCCGCTCTTCCCAAGGGGTCGCGGCGAACTCGTCCCAGGACGACCCGACCACCAGCACGTGCTCCAGGTCCGGCCACCGCGGACGGAGCCGCTCCGCCATCGCCGGATAGTCGAAACCGCGGAATTCCCGCGGCACCACCAGGATTTTCGACTTCGCGAGCGCCACCATGAAGCCGACCTCGCGGTCCCGGTAGATCGGGATGAGCGGATTGCTGACCGCGCCGATCCGGCTCGCCGCGTAGTGCACGACGATCCACTCGATCCGGTTCGGCAGCTGGAAGGACACGACGTCGCCAGGCCGGACGCCCAGTTCCAGCAGCCCGAGCGCGCACCGGTCGACCTCCTGTTTGAGCTGGCCGAACGTGACGCTGCGCTGCGAATCGACGAACGCGGTCTTGTCCGGCGCGGCCGCCGCGGCGTCGTCGAGATAGTCGGTGATGGTGCGGTTCGCCCAGTACCCGGCGCGGGTGTGGGCTTCGATCGTCTCGTCGTCGAGGATCGTCGCGAACATGGCGGGCTCCGGGTCAGCTCATGGTGAGGCCGCCGCTGACGCTGACGGTCTGGCCGGTGACGTAGGCGGCCTCGTCGGAGGCCAGGAAGGCGACCACGTTCGCGATGTCGGACGGCTGCGCGAGCCGCCGGAACGGGATGGCTTTCGTCAGTGCTTCGCGCAGCTTCGGGTTGTCGCCGCCGAGCGAGGCGAACAGTTCGGTGTCCGCGGGACCAGGGCAGACGACGTTGGCGTTGACCGTGCTGCGCGCCAGTTCCCGGGCGATCGACTTCGTGAACGCGATGATGCCGCCCTTCGCCGCCGAGTACACCGCCTCGCCCGACGAGCCGACGCGACCGGCGTCCGAGGCGATGTTGACCACGGACCCGAAACCCTGCTCGACCATCACCGGCAGCACTTCCCGGCAGGTGTTGAGCACGCCGTAGAGATTGATCTGCACGACGCGGTCCCAATCGGCGCGGTCGGACTCGACGAACGGACCCGCCTTGTCCCAGCCGGCGTTGTTGACCAGCACGTCGATCCGGCCGAGCTGCGCGCGAACCTGCTCGACCGCGCCGGCGACGGATTCGGGGGAGGTGACGTCGGTCTTCACGCCGATCCCGCCGATCGCGGCCGCGGTTTCCTTCGCGGTGGTCTCGTTGATGTCGCTGACCACGACGGTCGCGCCCTCGGCGGCCAGCTTCTCGGCGATACCTCGGCCGATGCCCTGACCCGCGCCGGTCACGATGACGACTTTGTCCTTGAGCATGGTGCTCTCCTTAGGGGGCGTAGGCGCGGCCGAGCAGGTTGCGCGCGATGACGAGCTTCGACACCTGCGCGGTGCCGTCGCCGATTTCGAGGCCGATCACGTCGCGAAGCCGTTGACCGACCGGGCTTTCGCTGGAGTACCCGAGGTGCCCGAACGTCAGCAGGCACTGGTGGATGGTCTCGGCGGCGAGCTTCGGCGCCCAGAACTTCGCCATCGCGGCCTCGGTGCTGTGCTCGGCGTCGTTGTCCTTGCGCCACAACGCCTCGTAACAGACGTGCCGGGCGCCGCGCAGGTACGTCGCCTGCTCAGCGAGCGGGAACGCGACGCCCTGAAAGGTGCCGATCGGACTGCCGAACGCTTCGCGGTCGCGAGACCACTGCAACGCCTCGTCGAGCGAAACCTGCGCTGCGCCAAGGCAGGCGAGCCCGATGATCGCGCGCGAGTAGTCGAAACCTTGCATCACGGAGACGAACCCCTGGCCTTCGCCGCCGACCAACGCTTCCTTCGGGACGGGCAGTCCGTCGAAGTGCAGGGAAGCGCGGCCGATCGCCCGGCTGCCGAGGTCGTCGAACGCTGCCCGCGAGACGTACGCGTCGTCCAGTTCGACCCAGAACGCACTGACGCCGCGGGCACCCGGACCGCCGGTGCGGGCGAGCACGAGCGCGACGTCGGCGGACATGCCCAGGGTGATCGACGTTTTCTCGCCAGTGAGCCGCCAGCCGTCGCCGTCCGGTTCGGCCTTCATCTCCAGCTTCGCGGCGTCGGTGCCGTGTCCGGGTTCGGTGATGCAGAACGCGGGCACGACCTCGCCGGACGCGATCGGCGGCAGCCACGCGGCCTGCTGCTCCTCGGTCGCGTTGCGGGTGAGGATGTCGCTGACCAGTGCGCTGACGATGATCAGGTAGGCCGCGTTGAAGTCGCCGCGCGCGACCTCCTCGGCCGCCATCCCGGCGACGACCGCGCTGGCCTCCTGGCCGCCGTGCCGTTCCGGGATCCGCAGGCCGGTCAGGCCCATCGCCGCCAGGTCGCTGACGAGCTGGGGCCGGAGCTTCGCTGCCTTGTCGTCGGATTGGTAATGCGGTGCAAGGACTTTCGTCGCGAACCGGCGCAGCTCGTGCCGGTAAGCGTCCTCGTCGCCGGTGAAGGTGAAGTCCATGGTCAGTGCCAGTTCACGTGCGAGACGAAGTCCGGCTTGCGCTTCTCCGCAAACGCTTGCGCACCCTCCAAGCCCTCCGGCGAGGCAGTGAACAGGTCGAGTGCGGACATGGCCAAATTGGACAGTCCGGCCTGGTGGTCGGTGTCCGCGTTGAAGGACTGCTTGAGAAAACGCAGTGCGGTCGGGCTTTTCTCGGCGGCTTCGTCGGCCCACGCCTTGGCGGTCTTGAGCAGTTCGCCCGGCGGGACGACGGCGTTGACCAGACCCATCCGCTCCGCCTCGGCCGCGTCGTACTGGCGGCAGAAGAACCAGATCTCGCGCGCCTTCTTCTCGCCGACGACCCGCGCGAGATAAGCCGAGCCGAACCCGGCGTCGAACGACCCGACCCGCGGACCGGCCTGGCCGAACCGCGCGGTCTCGCTGGCGATCGTGACGTCGCACAGGACGTGCAGCACGTGCCCGCCGCCGACCGCGACGCCGTTGACCGCGGCGATCACCGGCTTCGGGATGTCGCGGATGAGCTTGTGCAGGTTGCCGATCTCGAACATGCCGCTCTCGGTCGGGCCGTAGTCGCCGGTCTCCGCGCGCTGTTTGACGTCGCCGCCGGTGCAGAACGCCTTCTCGCCGGCGCCGGTGAGGATCACCGCCTGCACGTGCTTGTCCGCCCACGCCAAGCGGAACGCCTTGATCAGCTCGTCGACCGTCCGCCCGCGAAAGGCGTTGTAGCGCTCCGGCCGGTCGATCGTGACGACCGCGGCCGGACCGTCGATCTCGTACCGGATGTCCTCGAACTCCATCGTTCGCTCCCGTCTGTCGTCTGACCACGGTGACAAAATTTGACTGTAGAGTCAAGAGTTGAACTTGTAGTCAACCGGTAGGCTTCCGGGACAGCGGAAAACCGGGAGGAGCAGTATGGGCGCGGTGAAACCGCCGTCCGAGCGCGTGCGGCGCAAGCGGGGCAAGCGGATCCAGGAGATCCTGACGGCGGCGGCCGAACTGTTCGGCGAACGCGGCTACGACGCGGTGAGCCTGGAGCACGTCGCCGAGCGCCTGGACGTCACGAAGGGCTCGCTGTACTACTACTTCTCCAGCAAGGACGAGCTGGGCACAGCGGCGATCGAGACGCTCGGCGACGAGTGGACGGCCCGGCTGGAGCAGTTGCTCGACCGCACCGAGGGCACGCCGGAAGCCCGGCTGCGCGCGCTGATCCACGAACACGTCACGATCGCGGTCAACGACTATCCGGCGGCGCTGCGGCTGTTCCTGATGCCGCGCGAATGGCCGAGCGCGCAACGCGAGCGCATCAAGGAACTCCGCCTCCGCCACGACGCGCTTTTCCGCGCGCTGATCGAAGAGGGCGTGGCGAGCGGCGAGTTCACCGTCACCAGCGTCGACACCGTGCTGCAGTGCATGCACGCCGCGATGAGCCAGGCGCCGACGTGGTGCGGTGAACTGCCGTCCGCCGCGCGGGGGAAAGCCGTGGACGAGGTCGCCGATACGTTGCTGGCGCTCGTCCACATCGGACAGTCCGGATAGCTCGGACGGTGTGCTAGAGGCGGCGCGGTGCCTCGATGCCGAGCAACGCCAAGCCCCGCACGAGTGTGCGCGACGTGAGCGTGGCCAGCTGTACCCGCGAAGCGCGCAGCTCCGGCGTTTCCGCGATCAGCACCGGGCACTGTTCGTAGAAGCGCGAGAAGGTGACCGCGGTGTCGTACAGATACGTACACAGCTTGTGCGGCGCGTACGCGGACGTCGCCGCGCTGATCGCTTCGCTGAACCGCAGCAGCGTCAGCGCGAGCGCGCGTTCCGCTGGCTCCTGAAGCAGGATCGGCGCGTCCTCGGCAGGCTCTCCGGCTTTGGCGAGGATCGACTCGATCCGCGCGTGCGCGTACTGGAGGTAGACGGACGTGTTGCCGTCCTTGGCGAGCATGCGGTCCCAGTCGAACACGTAGTCGCGTTCGCGGTCGCTGGAAAGGTCGGCGTACTTCACCGCGCCGATCCCGACCGCGCGCGCGACTTCCTGCTGCTCTTCCTTGCTGAGCTCACTGCGCTCGGCAACGACTTCCGCGGCCTGCGCCACGGCTTCGTCGAGCAGGCTGGAGAGCTTGATCGTCTCGCCGGCGCGGGTGCGCATCACCTTGCCGTCCGCGCCGAGGATCGAGCCGAACCCGATGTGCTCGGCGTGCACGCCGTCGAGCCAGCCGGCCGCACGGGCCACCGCGAAGATCATCGCGAAGTGCTGCGCCTGCGGGGTGCCGACGACGTACAGCAGGTCGGTCGCGCCGCGTTCGGCGGTCCAATACCGGATGGTGGCGAGGTCGGTGGCCGCGTAGCCGTAGCCGCCGTCGCGCTTGCGGACGATCAGCGGGAGACGGTCGCCCTCGCGGTTGGTGAAGCCTTCCGGGAACACGCAGACCGCGCCGTCGCTGATCTCGGTGAGGCCGTCGGCCTCGAGTTCGTCGACGACTTCGCCCAGGTACGGGTTGTAAAAGCTTTCGCCGTAGATGTCTTCGTCGGTGAGCGTGATGCCGAGCTTGCGGTAGGCCGCGTTGAAGTGCCGTGTCGATTCGTCGACGAGTTCCTGCCAGAAGGCGAGCGTGTCCGGGTCGCCGCTCTGGAGCTTGACGACGCGCTCGCGGGAGCGGGTCGCGAAGGCCTCGTCGGCGTCGAACTTCCGGCGCGCGGCCTGGTAGAACGCGTTGAGGTCGCTGCGGTCGCCGGACGGTTCGTCCAGATGATGCTCGATGAGCATGCCGAACGGCGTGCCCCAGTCGCCGAGATGGTTGTGCGGCAGCACCTCGTGCCCGACGAAGCGCAGCAACCTGCTGATCGCGTCGCCGATCACCGTGGAACGCAGATGCCCGACGTGCATTTCCTTGGCGACGTTGGGACTGCTGTAGTCGAGCGCGACCCGGCGCGGCTGCTCGGCTTCGGCCACTCCGAGCCGGTCGTCGCGGGCCTGCTCGGCGACGCGCTGCTCGAGCCATTCCCGGCGCAGCACGAAGTTCAGGAATCCCGGCCCGGCGATCTCCGGCCGCTCGGCGACCCCGTCCAGCTCCAGGTTCTCGACGATCCCCGCCGCGACCTCGCGCGGCGGTTTGCCGAGCCGTTTGCCGAGGCTCATCGCCAGGTTGCACTGGTAGTCGACACCGTCGCGAGTGGACACCGCGATGAGCGCCTCGGACGGGTCGAGGTCGACGTCGAACGCGCGGCGGAGCGCGGCCACCACGCGTCGGGCCAGTTCCTCACTAACCTCGGGCTTGCGCACGGTGTCCCTCCTTCGCGTAGTCGATCGTTGAAGCCTACCGACCGCGCGCGAGCGGGTTTACCGCAGTTCACTGCCCTTCGTTTCGGGCATCCGGAGGATCACGAAGAACGCGATCGCCGCCCCGACAGCGACGTACCAGAAGAAGGCAGTGGCAGCACCAGCCGCGGACAGCGCGCTGAGCACGAGCGGCGCGGTCCCGCCGAACACGGCGACGGTCAGGTTGTACCAGGCGCCGATGCCGAGCCCGCGGAGTTCGGTGGGGAAGAGCTCGCTCATGATCGCCGGGGCGAGCGAGGTCATCGCGGTGTAGAGCGCGAGGCCGACGCAGAACACGATGAGCAGATTCCAAAAACCGGGCCGCACGAGGTAGGAGAGCGGGACGATCACGAGTGCCGTCGCGCCGGACCAGACCAGCAGCTGAGGCCGCCGCCCGTACCGGTCCGCGAGGGCGCCCATCGGGTACTGGAGGACGACGAAGAGCGCGGTTGCGATGGAAAGCGCGAGGAAGGTGTCGACGTCGTTCGCGCCGCGTCCCTTGACGGCGAAGGACGTGAGGGCGCTGAAGAAGGTGTAGTAGCACAGCGTCGAGAGCATCGAGAACCCGATGAGCTGCCCGACCGCCTTCGGATGCTGGGTGATCGTGGTGAGCAACGGCCGCTCAACGCGTCGCGCGGTCTCCTTTTTCTCGTGGTACAGCTCGGTTTCCGCGAGACTGCGGCGCAGCCACAGCCCGACCAGCCCGAGCACCCCGCCGAGCAGGAACGGAATCCGCCAGCCGAACGAGCTGAGGTGCGCCTTGTCCATCGTGCGGGCGAGCACGAACCCGAGCACGGTCGCGATGAGGACCGCGGACCCGGTGGAGATGTAAAAGAACGAGGAGTAGCGCCCCCGGCGTTCCTTGGGCGCGACCTCGCCGAGGTACGCGGAAGCGTTGGAAACCTCGCCGCCGAGCGAAAGCCCCTGCGCGATCCGCGCGAGCAGGAGAAGAATCGGAGCCAGCCACCCGACCTGCGCGAACGTGGGCAGCAGCCCGATCGCGACCGACCCGCCCGCCATCAGCGAAATAGTGAGAATCATGGCGGGCTTGCGCCCGTGCACGTCGGCGAACCTCCCGAGCAGCACGCCGCCGAGCGGCCGGAAGAAGAACGCGAGCGCGTAAGTGGCGAACGTGTTGATCAGGGCGAGCGTTTCGTTGCCAGGAGGGAAGAACGCGCCGGCGAAGTAGATGCTGAAGGTCGCGTAGATCGTCCAGTCGAACCACTCGAGCGCATTGCCCGCACTGGCAGCGAACAACTTCCGCACCGGCAACCGATGCCGGGCAATGCCTTCGGTCGTCGAACCGGCCATCGGGCAACCTCCACACGTCCGCACGGGCGGAACGGGACTTTGCCAGAAATGCCCGGAGATCGGTAGATCTCGGGGAAGGATGGCAGTTGGTGCTTGTCCCACTGCGGTGTGTGACGCGGGATCGCGTTTGCTGCACAGGATCGTGCGGTGGTGCAGGCTGCAGAGGATCGTGCGATGGCGGAAGCTGCACAGGATCGTGCGGTGGTGAGGGCGCAGAGGGTCGTGCGATGGCGGAAGCTGCACGGGCTCGTGCGGTGGTGCAGGCGTTGCCGCGCGGCAAATGCGCGGTGGCGCAGGCGCGCACGCCGCTTCGCGCGAGGCTGGCAGCCGGGCTGGTTGGCAGATGCTCGTCCCCGCCCCGCCCCGCCCCGCCCCGCCCCGCCCCGCCCCGCCCCGCCCCGCCCCGCTTCGTTCGTGCGGCATCTCGGATCAGCCTGGCAGCCTTCGCTGTGCCTCGACCCGCGCTCGCAACCGCGGCGGGCAGCTCGTCGAGCGCGGGCTCACTTCACCCGGCTAGTCCCGGCCCGCCGCACTCGCCAGCCAGCAGCCGCCTTCGGCCATCCCAGCCAATCCCGCCTAGCCGCGAAGCCAATCTTGCCTAGCCGCTAAGCCGCCACCGCCCGGCCCCGCAGACAAGAGGGCACCCGCCAGCAACCGACCCGGCCGCCCCAGCAACCTCGCCCAGCCGCCCAGACCCAGCGCACCTCAAGCAGTGGTCGCCAACGCGAACGGCAACACCCCCTCCGCCCCGGCCCGGCGCAGCAGCCGTGCCGCCAGGGTCATCGTCCAGCCGGTGTCGATCAGGTCGTCCACCAGCAGCACCGGCCCGCGCGTCTGCGCGACGCTCGCCGCCACGTCCTCCGGCAGGCTCAACCTCCGCCACAGATCCGCCAGCCGCTGG
Organism: Amycolatopsis sp. CFH S0740; assembly: GCF_004522315.1. Lineage (NCBI taxonomy): Bacteria > Bacillati > Actinomycetota > Actinomycetes > Pseudonocardiales > Pseudonocardiaceae > Amycolatopsis > Amycolatopsis sp. CFH S0740. The sequence goes on from NZ_SDLS01000028.1 coordinate 11,535, forward strand.
GCGCTGTTCGCCTGCCGCGGCGGCGGTCCGGCCGACGCCAGTTCGCCCAGGTAATCCAGCCTGCCGATCGCCGACAGCCGCAGTGCGAGGCTGTCCACCAGTTGCGGCCGCGTCGCCGACGGGATCGCCACCACCGCCACCGGACGTTGCGCCCATTGCCATCCCGCGAGCACCTTCACGCACGCGTCGAACACCGAGTCGGGGACCTCGGCGTCCGGCGCGCCCGGGCCGAGCAGTTCGCGTAGCCGGCCGCCCCAGCCCACGTCCGTGAGCCTGCCCAGCACCTGTCCCGGCTCGGCCTGCTCCTCGGTTTTGATCCGGCCCGACAGCGGCACGTCGAGCCCTTTCATCCCGCTCGGCCACTGTTTGCGCGGCGCGACCTCGACCCCGGGCCGGTCCAGCCGTTCCCGCGTCGCACCCGCGATCTCGTCGGACACCGCGGTGCTCCAGTGCTCCCCGGTGCAGTTGTCGCACCGGCCGCACGGCACCGCCTCCGGATCGTCGAGCTGCCGCCGCAAATACTCCATTCGGCACCCGCCGGTGCGGATGTACCCGAGCATCGCCTCCTGCTCGGCCGCCCGTGCGACACCGACCCGGTCGTACCGCTCCCGGTCGTACTCCCATGGCTGCCCGGTGCTTTCCCAGCCGCCGCGCACCCGGCGCACCGCACCGTCCACATCGAGCACTTTCAGCACCATCTCCAGCCGGGACCGGGAAAGCTCGACCGACGGCTCCAGCGCGGCTGTCGAAAGTGGACGGTCGGCGTACGCGAGCGCGTTGAGCACCTGCGTGACGCGCAGCTCGTCCGGGAACGCCAGCGACCCGAAGTACGCCCAGATCGCCTTGTCCTCCCGCCCGGGCAGCAGCACCACCTCGGCCCGTTCGACGCCGCGGCCGGCACGGCCGACCTGCTGGTAGTACGCGATCGGCGACGACGGCGCGCCGAGGTGCACCACGAACCCGAGGTCCGGCTTGTCGAACCCCATCCCGAGCGCCGACGTCGCGACCAGCGCCTTGACCCGGTTCTCCAGCAGGTCGTCCTCCGCGGCCTGGCGGTCGGCCGGATCGGTTTTCCCGGTGTAGGCGGCCACCGGATAACCGCGGTCGGACAGCAGCGCGGCGACGTCGTGCGCGGCGGCGACGGTGAGCGTGTAGATGATGCCCGACCCCGGCAGCTCCGCCAGGTGCTCGGCGAGCCAAGCCAGCCGCGCCTCGTCGCTGGGCAGTTCGGCCACGGCCAGCCGCAGGCTCTCCCGGTCGAGCGGACCGCGCAGGACGAGCGTGTCCGTCTCGCCGCCGATGCCGAGCTGCTCGGCGACATCGGTGGCCACCCGGTCGTTCGCGGTCGCGGTGGTGGCCAGCACCGGCACGCCTTCCGGCAGGTCGCCCAGCAGCGTGCGCAGCCGCCGGTAGTCCGGCCGGAAGTCGTGGCCCCAGTCCGAAATGCAGTGCGCCTCGTCCACCACCAGCAGGCCGGCGCTGGCGGTGAGCTTCGGCAGCACGCTGTCGCGGAAGTCCGGGTTGTTCAGCCGTTCCGGGCTGACCAGCAGCACGTCCACCTCGCCCGCGGCCACCGACGCCTGGACCTGGTCCCACTCCTGCGCGTTCGCCGAGTTGATGGTGGCCGCGTGGATCCCCGCCCTGGCGGCGGCGGAGATCTGGTTGCGCATCAGGGCGAGCAGCGGCGACACGATGACCGTCGGCCCCGCTCCCTGTTCCCGCAGCAGCGCGGTGGCCAGGAAGTACACCGCCGACTTGCCCCAGCCGGTGCGCTGCACGACGAGCGCGCGCCGGTGGTGCGCGACCAGTGCCTCGATCGCGGTCCACTGGTCTTCCCGGAGGGCGGCGTTGTCCCCGGCGAGCGCCCGGAGCAGGGTCTCCGCGCGGGTCCGGAGGTCTGGGGTGGTATCGGTGATGTCCACGTCCCCCGGTCTACCCCATGCCCCCGACAATCCCGGAGCCGCCCGGACCGGAACGGACGGTTTCCGGCTGGAAACGCAGAGTTATGTGACTCATGTCACAACAGTAACCTAGCTCGCAGTCGCGACGGGGAGCCCTCGCGTGCCCGCGCGTATAGGCTCACCGGCTATGTCACCACGCCGGATCGGGGTCATGGGCGGCACCTTCGACCCCGTGCACCACGGCCACCTCGTCGCGGCCAGCGAGGTCCAGTCGCGGTTCGCGCTCGACGAGGTCATCTTCGTGCCGACCGGGCAGCCGTGGCAGAAGTCCGGCCGCCGCGTCACGCGCGCCGAGGACCGCTACCTGATGACGGTCATCGCCACCGCGTCCAACCCGGTCTTCTCGGTGAGCCGGGTCGACATCGACCGCGGCGGCCAGACCTACACCGTCGACACGCTGCGGGACCTGCACGAGGAATACCCGGACGACGAGCTGTTCTTCATCACCGGGGCCGACGCGCTCGAGCAGATCCTCACCTGGCACAAGGCCGACGAGCTGTTCGACTTCGCGCATTTCATCGGCGTCACCCGGCCGGGCTACCGGCTCAACTCGCACCATCTGCCGAGCGGCAAGGTGAGCCTGGTCGAGGTCACCGCGATGTCCATCTCGTCCACCGGATGCCGCGAACGCGTCGAGCGCGGCGAGCCGGTCTGGTACCTCGTGCCCGACGGCGTTGTGCGCTACATCGCCAAGAAGGACCTCTACCGCAAGGACGCCGAGGCCTGACCGGGTACCCTCGTCCGGGCGTACCCGAAATCTTGAAGGAGCACTGTGGCAGCGACGTCCGAGGCACGGGACCTGGCGGTGGCGGCCGCGCACGCGGCGGCGGACAAGCTGGCCAGCGACGTGGTCGTCCTGGACGTGTCCGAGCAGCTCGTGATCACCGACGCGTTCGTGATCGCGTCCGCGGCGAACGAGCGGCAGGTCGGCGCGATCGTCGACAACGTCGAGGAGAAGCTCCGCATCGAGGGCCACAAGCCGGTGCGCCGCGAAGGCGCGCGCGAGGGCCGGTGGGTGCTGCTCGACTACGTCGACGTCGTCGTGCACGTCCAGCACGCGGACGAGCGCTCGTTCTACGGCCTCGAGCGGCTGTGGAAGGACTGCCCGCGGATCGAGGTCGAAGGGCTGGCCGCGGTCCCCGCCGACGACACCGGCGACGCGGACGGCCCGGAGGCGTGAGCCCGCGGCGGCTGCTGCTCTGGCGGCACGGCGAGACGGACTACAACGCCGCCGGCCGCATGCAGGGACACCTCGATTCGGCGCTGACCCCGGTCGGCTGGAACCAGGCCCGCTTCGCCGTGCCCGCGCTCGCGCGGTTCGCGCCGGAGCTGGTGATCGCGTCCGACCTGCGCCGCGCCACCGACACCGCGACGGTGCTCACCGAGGCGATCGGCGTGCCGCTGCAGATCGACAAGCGGCTGCGCGAGACGCACCTCGGCGAGTGGCAGGGCCTGACCGGGGCCGAGGTCGACGAGGGCTACCCGGGCGATCGCGAGCTGTGGCGCAGCGACGCCGCGTGGGCCCCGCCGGGCGGCGAGTCCCGCGTCGAGGTGGCCGAACGCGCCGCCGAGGTGGTCGACGACCTGATGCAGCCGAATTCCGGCGCCGGGGAATCGGTCCTGCTCGCCTCGCACGGCGGCCTGATCCTCGCGCTGACGGCGAAGCTGCTCGGCCTTCCGGTCGAGGTCTGGCCGTCGCTCGGCGGGATCATGAACTGCCACTGGGTCGACCTCGGCCACCGTGAGGGGAAGTGGCGGTTGCACGCGTACAACGCGGGCATCACCGGCTGACCCGATGAGCCCGCAGCTGCTCGTCTTCGGCGATTCACTCTGTTTCCACGGCCCCGAGGGCCCTTGCGCGGCCGACGACCCGCGCCTGTGGCCCAACGTCGCCGCGAACGCGTTGTCCGGCCAAGCCGATCTCGTCGCAGGCATCGGCTGGACCGCACGCGACCTGTGGTGGTCTCTCACTGGCGACCCGCGCGTATGGGCGGATCTGCGCCGCGTCGACGCTGTCGTGTTCGCTGTCGGCCACATGGACACACTGCCGTCGCCGTTGCCGACGTACTTGCGTCAGGGACTTCGCTACCTTCGTCCCGACGGCGTGCGTCGCGTTGTACGCGGTGCCTATCTCGCTGCGCAGCCACGGTTGTCTGTCGTGATGCGCGGACGTCCTCGCGTGCTTCCTGCGCGGCTGACCGTGAGCTATCTGGACCAGTCTGTCGAAGCCTTGCGCGCGTTGCGGCCTGAGTTGCCTGTGTTCGGAATGCTGCCGTCGGTGCACCGCGCCGACGCGTACGGACGCGTACACACGGGACGCGCCGAAGCAGCCGCTGCAATCGCTTCGTGGGCCGCGCGCCGCGAAGTGCCGTTGCTCGACACGCCCGGCGTGGTTGGCGAACATGTCTTGAGCGGCGCGGGAAATCCCGACGGCATGCACTGGGGATGGGCCGGACACGAAGCAGTCGGCACCGCGATGGCGAAACTCGTTGCCCCGCACCTCGGCTCCGGCCACGTAGGCTGACGACGTGTCGGTCGCCGTGGTCACGGACTCCACCGCGCACCTGCCCGAAGGCTTCGCCGAGCGGCACTCGGTGCGGGTGGTGCCCCTGCATGTCCTCGTGGAAGGTGTCTGTTCGCTCGACGGCCTCGAGATGGGGCCCGCCGCGCTCGCGGAAGCGCTGGGGGAGCGCAAGATCGTCACGACTTCCCGGCCCACCCCGGCCGAGTTCGCCACGGCCTTTCGGGCCGCGCTCGACGCGGGTGCGGACGCGGTCGTGTCCGTGCACCTGTCGAGCGAGCTGTCCGGCACCTGGGAAGCCGCCGTGCTGGCAGCGGAAGAAGTCGGCTCGGACCGGGTCCGGGTCGTCGATTCCCGCACCACAGCGATGGGTTTGGGATTCGCTGCCCTCCACGCCGCGGACGCCGCCGCTTCCGGAGCCAGCCCGGCGGAAGTCGAAGAGGTCGCGACGAAAGCGGCCGAGCGGTCGTCGACGTTGTTCGTGGTAGAGACGTTGGAACACCTGCGCCGCGGCGGCCGGATCGGCTCGGCCGCGGCGTTGCTCGGCACCGCGCTCGCGGTGAAACCGGTGCTGCACATGTCCGACGGCCGGATCCTGCCGCTCGAGAAAGTGCGCACGATGAACCGCGCGATCGGGCGATTGGTCGAGTTGTCCGTGCAGGCAGCGGGCACCGGACCGGTCGAATTGGCGGTGCATCATCTCGCCTCGCCGGAGCGAGCTGTCGAATTGGCGAACCGGCTCGAGGAAGCGATCCCGGGGTGTGCCGGGGGATGCGTGGTGTCGGAGATCGGCGCGGTCATCGGCGCGCACACCGGACCTGGCGTGCTCGGCGTGGTCGTGCAGCGCGCCTAGCTGGTTTCCTGGTTGCCGAATCGCGCGAGCAGGTGCCAGACGCGTTTGAGGTCTTGCTCGTCGTGGCCAGCGGCTTTCCCGAGTATTCGTGGATCGAGACGCCCTTCCTCGGCGAGTTCGGCACCGAGTGCGGTGAACTCCCGCTACGACGGTTCCGCTGGCCCACCAGCCGCCATCGTGGCGACGTGGGCGACCGCGCGTTCCCAAGCCTCCACTCGAATCACGGCCAAGACATCGTGATCGTGCGCTCGAAGGTGAGGTATCCGGCGCGCCGGAACGCGTTCGCCATCGGGACGTTGCCGAGATGTGTCGCCGTTCGGATGCGAGGAACGTCTTGTTCAGCAAGAATTCTGGTGCCCTCGGCGAGAATTTCGCCGAGGTAGCCATTGCCGCGATGCTCGGGCAGCGTGGCGACTCGCCATGCGGTAGGGCGCCAATTCGTCCTCGTAGTGCCGGATTACCGCTGCACGGGCGGACATCCGGGTCAGGTCGTCGCGGCTGTGCGCGTCGAGCGTTCCGTCCAAGCCGCGGATCTCTCGGAAGACCAGGCGGTTTGCGGCGGCGCGACCGGAGTCCGTGGCCGCCACTTGAAGCGCAACCGCTCGGCGAGCAGTCGCGCGCGGGTCTGTTCGAGCGCGCCCATCCGGTCTTCGACCGCGCTTCGGGTCTCGGCTTTTCCTCGCCAGTCAACGGGAATCATCCGGTTGCAGACCGGAGACCGGGTGCTGGCGGACGAGCGCGCCGGACGCGAACGCTTTTCGATCACCGGTGCCGCGCGCCAAACCCGCCAGTATGACCGCGTGCCCCGACAAAATCCGGCGCGGCACCTGAGCTGAAGGCCGAGTTGTCCCCAAGGGGCGGGTTGTCCACAGATCGCGCGGAACCCGCTCGCAGTCGGACCGGCCGACGCCTAGCGTCGATCGTGTGTTCGAGCCCTCCGCCCGAGACCAGGGCACTCCCGTCAACGTCAGGCTCACCTGGCTGGCCGACCAGCTGGCCGCGGTCCCGCACCTCAGCGGACCCGGCAGCGGGCCGGTCCGCCGCTGGCTGCCCCTCGGCCGTGCGGGCCGGTCGGCGCGCAGCCGGGCGAGTGTGTCGGCAACTGCAGACAGCCAGGAGGTGCCCGGCGGGGAACCGGATCCTCGCCTGCCCACAGGCATGGACGGCGCGGCGGTCCACTCAAGGCGGCACTCTCGCGCAGCAGGTCCGGAAGCTGCAGTTGCTGACAGTGCACCGCTACTGGGCGGCCAGCTGGCGGACGGTACGCCGCTCTTGCGGCCCACGGGTCGCAAAGCCCGGTTGTCTGCACTGGCCGACAACCCACCCCCGCCGGAAAGCTCCTTGCCCGGCGGCAAACTGGTCCGCAGCTGGCTGCCAGAACACATCGAGCATCGCCTGACCCGGCGCTGGCTCCCCGGTTCGACCGGCCTGCCCGGCTTCCTGGGCCGCCGGGGAATGATCTTCGCCCTGGCATTGCTGGCAGCCGCCGCCGTCATTGCCGGAGGCCTGGCCATCTTCGGCCGCTCGCCCGCAGCCGAGATCGCCCCGCCGCTCCCGACTGCCCGTGCGCAGGTGCCGCACGCGTCGAAGACGAACGAGAATCTGGTAATCAGCGTGGTCGGCCACGTGCGCTCGCCAGGGCTAGTCACCGTGCCGTCGGGTTCCCGCGTCGCCGACGCCCTCCGCGCGGCCGGCGGTGCCAACCCGGGCGTCGACCTGACCACGCTGAACCTCGCCCGCAGACTCACCGACGGCGAGCAGCTGGCGGTCGGCGTCCCAGCCGCGCAAGCGGCACCGGTCGGTTCAGGAGCCGCAGCCAGCAAGATCGACCTGAACTCCGCGACCGCCGAACAACTCGACAGCCTCCCAGGCGTCGGCGAGGTCACCGCCCGGCGCATCACCGACTGGCGCACGCAGCACGGCGGATTCTCGAGTGTGGAACAACTTCGCGACGTCGACGGCATTGGCGAGAGCAAGTTCCAAAAAATCCGCGAGCAGGTGACCGTCGGATGAAGCTGGAAACCGAGGAAACGGCCCGGCGCGACCACGATTTCCGTCTCGTCCCCGCTGCTGTCGCCGGATGGGTGGCCACCCTCGCCGGACTGCAACTCGGCTGGTGGATCGCGACAGCGATCGGTGCCGTAGCGGTGATCGGCGCGGCAGTGCTTCTAGTGCGCGGCCGTGCCAGATACCTCGGTGCCGGGGGAGCGCTGCTGCTGGTCGGACTCATTGCCGCAGTGCCAACCGCTCTGCGGATCCACGACGCATCATCCGACCCGTTGGGAGCCGCTGCCGCACATGGCGTCACAGCGACGCTGCGGGTCGAGATCAGCGAGCGCCCGCGGCCGATCCACCAAGCCGGATACGCCGACCAACAGGCGGGAACCCGGTCAGTGGCGATCCCGGCCCGAGTCGCAACGGCCACAGTGGACGGTCTGCCAGTCGAATCGACCGGCCGGGTTCTGTTGCTGGCACCGGTCGCGGAATGGAATCGTCTGCTGCCCGGCCAGGAGGTGACGACATCCGGTCGTCTCCTGCCCGCACGCGGCGGCGAACTAACCGCAGCAGTCCTCTCCGTGCGGGCCGCGCCAGCAGATATCGGTCCGGCACCGTGGTGGCAGCAAGCCGCCGCAGCTCTGCGGAACAGCTTGCATTCGCTGTGCGCGATCCTGCCGGAGGAACCCGCGGGCCTCCTGCCCGGACTGGTGCTAGGCGACACGAGCGCGTTGCCGCAACGGGTCGAAGGTGAGTTCAAAGCCTCCGGACTCACCCACTTGATGGCAGTGAGCGGTGGCAACCTTGTAATCATCGGCGGAGCCGTACTGCTGCTGTGCCGGTTGGTCCGAGCAGGTCCGAGATTTTCCGCAACAGCGGCTGGAGCCTGCCTAGTGGGATTTCTCGTCCTGGTGGGTCCTGAACCGAGTGTGGTGCGGGCTGGCGTAATGGGCGGCATCGGCCTGCTCGCGCTGGCCCTGGGACGGCGTGGTTCAGCGTTGCCCGCATTGGCCTTCGCCGTTTGTGTACTGGTGGCGTGGGATCCGACGATGGCGGGCAATTTCGGTTTCGCTCTTTCGGTTCTCGCCACGGCAGGGCTGGTGCTGCTCGCGCCGCGCTGGGCAGATTCGTTGGTGCGGCGGGGAGTCCCGCCCGGTTACGCCGAAGGGCTAGCCGTGCCGCTAGCCGCGTTCGTGGTCACCGCTCCCGTCATCGCCGGAATGGCGGGCACGGTCAGCCTGGTTTCGGTCGTGACCAATGTTCTTGCGGCACCAGTGGTCGCGCCGGTCACCGTGCTGGGAGTGCTGGCAACGGTCGTCGGCCCGTGGTGGCCAGGTGCGGGGCATCTGCTGATCCATCTAGCGGATCCGGAAGCCCGATGGCTGATCACCGTCGCCCGGCATGGCGCGAGAGCGCCGGGCGCGGCGCTCTCGTGGCCCGGAGGCTGGTGGGGAGGATTGTGCGCGGCGGTCCTGCTGGTCGCAATCGTGGTGGCGGCGCGGTTTCGCCGGCTGCGGCTGCTAGTGGCGATCGGACTGGTCGTCGTGCTGCTGACAGTCGTGCCGGCCAAAGTCTTGGTGCCTGGCTGGCCGCCGGACGGCTGGGCGATGGTGGAATGCGATGTCGGACAAGGAGATGCGGTCGTCCTGGCCACGGCCGAGCCTGGTCGCGCCGTGGTCGTCGACACCGGGCCGGAGCCAGGGCCGGTCGATGAATGCCTGCGGAGGCTGGGCGTCGAACGGGTGCCGTTGCTTGTGCTGAGTCACCTGCACGCGGACCACATCGGCGGTCTCGCCTCGGTATTCGACGGACGGGCGGTCGGGGCGATCGCGGTAGGGCCAGGGCGTGCGCCCGCGTGGGCGTGGCAGTCGGTCTCCGGCGAAGCGCGGCGTCGCGGCGTGCCACTGGTGCAGTTGAGCGACGGGCAGCGGCTGGAGTGGCCGGGGCTGTCGCTTGAGGTGATCGGTCCGCGCTACGCCACTACCCGTGCACCGGCGTTGCAGGACGGCACGATGATCAACAACAGTTCGGTCGTCCTGCGCGCCGACACCGCGGCTGGCCGGGTTCTGCTGACCGGAGACGTCGAGCTGGCCGCGCAGGCGGATCTGCTTGCCGAGGGCGTCGACCTGCGGGCAGACGTCCTGAAGGTGCCGCATCACGGGTCGAGGTATTCGCTGCCGCAGTTTCTCGCGGCGGTGCGGCCGCGCACGGCGCTGATCAGTGTCGGCGCGGGCAACGGATACGGACATCCGAGCAAGTCCACAGTGGACGTTCTCGGAACGATGGGAGTGCTGGTCACCCGGACCGATATCGACGGGGACACCGCCGTTCTGCCCGGAGGAAGCGGACCGGCGGTGGTGCGCCGGGGCGAGCCGCGGGGTCCGCCGCGGTAGTGCGGCGGACCCCGGGCCGGTGCGTCAGTAGCCGAGCGCCTTGGCGACGGCCGCGGCGGACGGCGGCACGGTGGCCCTCGGGCCGATGTGGTTCTCGACCGCGTCGAGGGTCTTGAGGCCGTCGCCGGTGATGAGGAGGACGGTTTCCGCGTCCGGGTCGAGCTTGCCGGTTTCGACGAGCTTCTTCGCGGTCGCCACGGTGACGCCGCCCGCGGTCTCGGTGAAGATGCCTTCGGTGCGCGCGAGCAGCCGGATGCCTTCGACGACCTCTTCGTCGGTGACGTCCTCGATCGCGCCGCCGGTGCGGTTGACCACGTCGAGCACGTACGGGCCGTCGGCCGGGTTGCCGATCGCGAGCGAACGGGCGATGGTGTCCGGCTTCACCGGCTGGACCACGTCGTGGCCGTTGCGGTACGCGGTGGAGACCGGCGAGCAGCCCGTGGCCTGCGCGCCGAACACCTTGTACGGGCTGGCGTCCACGAGACCGAGCTGGCCCAGCTCGCGGAAACCCTTGTCCACCTTGGTGAGCTGGGAACCGGAGGCGATCGGCACGACGATCTGCTCGGGGATGCGCCAGCCGAGCTGCTCGGCGACCTCGTAGGCGAGCGTCTTCGAGCCCTCGGAGTAGTACGGGCGGACGTTGACGTTCACGAACGCCCACTTCGGGTGCTCGCCGGCCAGTTCGGTGGCGAGCCGGTTCACGTCGTCGTAGTTGCCGTCGACGGCGATCAGGTCGCCGTCGTAGACCGCGGTGGTGAGGATCTTCGCGCGTTCGAGGTTCTTCGGGATCAGCACGACCGACCGCCAGCCGGCGCGGGCCGCCGCGGCGGCGGTCGCGTTGGCCAGGTTGCCGGTCGAGGGACACGCCAGGACCTCGAAACCGAACTCGCGGGCGGCCGCGAGCGCGACGGCGACCACGCGGTCCTTGAACGAGTGCGTGGGGTTGCCGGTGTCGTCCTTGACCCACACGCGCTTGAGGCCGAGCTCCTTCGCGAGCCGGTCGGCGCGCACGAGCCGGGTGCAGCCGGGTTCGGTGTTCGGGGTCTCCTCGACGGTCGAGGGGACGGGAAGGAGTTTCTTGTAACGCCAGATGTTGCGCGGGCCCGCCTCGATGTCCTCGCGGCGGACGCGGCCGAAGTCGTAGGCGACCTCGAGCGGCGAGAAGTCTTCGACGGAGACGAATTCCGGAGCGAGCGGCTGCCGGTGCCCTTCTTCCTTCGACACCAGTTCGACGGCCGGACCGAGGTCGATCGTCTTGTTGGCGGAGGTGGCGCTGAGGGCTGCAGTCATCGCGAGGTTCCTTTCCTCATCTGCCCCGCCGAAGCGGGCCGGAATTGGCACCGTGGTCGTCAGCTACCCCGCGATCGCGGGATGACAGGCTGTACGCCGGTTGCCGGGGCTTCGTCGGGCCGTTCCCTCTGCCCCTCTGGATGAGCGGTATTCGGTTGTCGGAGCGCCGGTGGGCGCGTCCTCGGCTACACCGTACGACATCCCGATCAGCTCGTGCCACGGAGGCGGCCCACATCACCGGAGCGGGCGGCCCGGCGGCCGGGTGAGAAGATGGCCGGGTGACCACCGCACCCGCGCCGCTGCACCTCGTCACGGGCGAGGAAGAACTGCTCATCGAACGGGCTGTGCGAGCGTCCCTCGACGCGGCCAAGGCCGCGGACCCGACGGCCGACCTCACGCGCATGCGGGTGTCCGATCTCACACCGCCTGTGCTGGCCGAGCTGGTGAGCCCGTCGCTGTTCGCCGAGGGGCGCGTGATCGTGCTGGAGTCGGCGCAGGACATCTCGCAGGAGCTGTCCGACGCGGTCCTCGCGTACGTGAAGGCGCCTGCCGACGGCATCGTCCTCGTGGTCGTGCACAGCGGCGGCGGGCGGAGCAAAGCCGCCAAAGCGCTGCCGGGCGCGTTGAAAAAGGCGGGCGCGGAAATCACCGAATGCCCGAAGCTCACCAAACCGGCCGAGCGCGAGGCGTTCGTCCGCAACGAGGTGCGCCGCGCGGGCGGCAAGATCGACGCCGCGGGCCTGATGGCGCTGCTCGACTCGGTCGGCTCGGACCTGCGCGAACTGTCCTCGGCGGCGACGCAGCTGGTCGCCGACACCGGGGGAGTCGTCGACGAGCGGGCGGTCCGCCGCTACCACACCGGACGCGCCGACGTGACCGGCTTCGCGGTGGCCGAGAAGGCCGTCGCGGGCGACCGGGCCGCCGCGATGGAGTCGCTGCAGTGGGCGATGCAGCTGGGCGTCCCGCACGTCCTGATCGCCGACGCGCTGGCCGACGCGGTGCGCACGATCGCTCGCGTGTCCGCGGCCGGGCGCGGCAACCCGAACCAGATGGCGGGCGAACTCGGCATGCCGCCGTGGAAGATCCGCAAGGCGCAAGGGCAGTCCCGCGGCTGGGGCCAGGACGGCCTGGCGACCGCGATGCGCGTCGTGGCGCGGCTGAACGCCGAGGTCAAGGGTGCGGCGGCCGACGCGAACTACGCGTTGCAGCGCGCGGTCCTCGACGTGGTCGCGGCCAAGGGAGACCGCTGACGTCCCGGCGCCGGGAACGCCTTGAGGAGAGCCGAGCCGGTCCCCAGGACACGGAAAGGCCCGGCAGCCGAAGCCGCCGGGCCTTTCCGAAAGACTGCGCTCAGAGCTGGTTCGCGCGCTTCGCGAGAGCCGACTTCTTGTTCGCGGCCTGGTTGGCGTGGATGACGCCCTTGGTGACGGCCTTGTCGAGCTTGCGAGCGGCGTCGCGCTGCAGTTCGAGGGCCTTGTCCTTGTCACCGGCTTCGGCGGCCTCGCGGAACTTGCGGATCGCGGTCTTCACCGAGGACCGGATCGCCAGGTTGCGCTGCCGCGCCTTCTCGTTCGTCGTGATGCGCTTGACCTGCGACTTGATGTTGGCCATGGAGGCGTTCCTCTTTCACTCGGTGAAGGTCGCTGCCGCGTTCGTGTGGCTCCGGATCAGTCCCGAGGGACTGCCGGGTTTCCTCCCTGACGGAATGCCGCACGGCAACAGTCGAAAATCTTAACAGCCCTGTTCGCGGCGTTGCCGACGGCCCCGGAGCAGGCAAACGCTCGGCATCGCGCCCCCGTCTCGGTTACGGTGGGGTCCGGTAGTGCCTAGGGTTCCGTCGCCTGCCCGTGGTCCCGCAGAGCGGGTCGCGAAGACAACGAGGGCGGGCGGGCCTGGTCCGAGCGGCACCTTCGGCGGGAGACAGAGCCCCGCCGTTCATCTGACGGGACAAAAGCCTGGAGGACCCGGTCTTCAGCGTGCGCTGAAAACCTGAAGGGGTCCGGATGAACACCACAGCCCTCGCCATGGTCCTCGTCGCCGCGGTCGTGCACGCCGTGTGGAACCTTGCCGCCAAACGGGTTTCCGGCGGCCCGCGGTTCGTCTGGCTGTACTACACGGTTTCCGCGGCGGCGATGCTCCCGGTGATCGCGGTCGCGCTGGCCGTCGAACCGGAACGTCCACAGTGGACCTGGCTGCTCGCCGCCGCGGGCACCGCGGTCCTGCACGTGGCGTACGGGATCGTGCTGCAGCGCGGATACGAGGTCGGCGACCTGTCCATCGTCTACCCGCTGGCCCGCGGGACCGGGCCGCTGGTGTCGGTGCTCGTCGCTGTCACGGTCCTGGGCGAACGGCCTGGCGTGCTCGGGCTGATCGGGGCGTTCCTCGTCGTCGCGGGCGTCCTGGTGATCAGCCTCGGCGGCGGCACCGGCAACGCCCGGGCCCGCCGCGCGGGGGTGTTCTACGGCGTCGCCACCGGCGTCGTCATCGCCGCTTACACGCTCTGGGACGCGCACTCGGTCACGTCGCTCGGCGTGCCTCCGCTCGTCTACTTCGGCGGCGGCGCGATCGGCCAGAGCATCCTGCTTGCCCCGACCGCGGCGCGCGGCCGGTCGGAGATCAAGCGGCTGTGGCGCGACCATCGGCGCGAGGTGCTGATCGTCGGGCTCGCCTCGCCGGCCAGCTACCTGCTGGTCCTGTACGCCCTGCGGATCGCGCCGGTCAGCCTGGTCGCGCCGGCGCGCGAGCTGTCGATCGTCTTCGGCGGGGTCGCCGCCTGGCTCGTGCTCCGCGAGCGCAACGCGGTCCGCCGCCTCGCCGGATCGCTGGTCGTGCTGGCCGGGATCGCTGCGATTGCGGTCGCCTGAGCCGCTCGGGTAGGCAGGAACCATGGACGTACTGAGCAGCCGGGTGCTGATCCACCCCCGCGACCACGAGGTGTCCACCGCGTTCTACCGCGACGCCCTCGGCCTCGCGATCGAGCGCGAGTTCCCCGGCGGCACGCGGTTTTTCGCCGGCGGCGGGTCGATCGAGGTGGTCGGCACGGGCGAGGAGGGGCCCGGTCCGGACGTCAATCTGTTCCTGCAGGTCCGCGATCTCCCGGCGACCCTGGCCGAACTGGCCGGACGCGGGGTCGAACCGGTGCGCGAGGCCCGGCGCGAGCCGTGGGGCACCGACGAGGCGTGGATCGCCGACCCGGACGGGCTGCGGATCGTGCTCGTCGAGGTCCCGGAGGACCATCCGTTGCGCCGCGACAAGCGCTAGCCCGGTTTCACGGCCCGGAGCTGGGCGGCGAGCGCGGCGAATCCGGGCGGATCCCAGGTCCAGGTCTGCAGGTCGGTGAATCCCGCTGCGGCGGCTTCGTCGGCCAGTTCGTGCCGCGTCACCGGGAGCCACTTCTCGTGTGCCGAAAGCAGCAGCCGTCCGCCCGGCCGGAGCACGCGGAACAGCTCGGCGAAGGCCGCCGGGCGGTCTTCCCAGAACTGGACGTTGTTCACGGTCAGCACGACGTCGGCGGACGCGTCCGCGCAGCCGGTCCGGGCCGCGCTGCCCGCGCGCACCTCGGCGCGGTCTCCGCAGCGGTCCGTGCAGAGGTCGCGCATCTGCGGGGAGGGTTCGACGCCGATCACCTCGCCGGCGAGTTTGCTCGCCGCGTCGAGGCCGACCCCGGGCCCGGGGCCGACGACGAGAACGGTCTCGTCGGGTTCGAGGCGCGCCAGGTCGACGATGCGGTGTTCGGTCGTGGCGTTGCCGATCGCCATCAGCTTGCCGCCGAGCCTGCCCAGCAGCCCGCTGGGATGGCCGAAAGCCCGGTCGAGCGCGGCGTCGAGGACGCCGGGGCCGGGCGGCGAGGGGGAGGGTGAAGTGCTCATGCTTCGAGGTCATCACGAGACGGGCGGGGCCGCATCGGGGATGACCCCCACCCGCACCCGGAGGTCCATGGGACGATGGGGTACGGACATCCCCCACCATCCCGAGGACAGCCCGAGTGACAGCGCCCAAGACGTTCGCCGACACCACCTTCACGCCGCCGGAGTTGATCCGCAACTTCTGCATCATCGCCCACATCGACCACGGCAAGTCGACGCTGGCGGACCGGATGCTGCAGCTCACCGGCGTCGTCGAGGAGCGGGCCATGCGCGCGCAGTACCTCGACCGCATGGACATCGAGCGGGAACGCGGCATCACGATCAAGGCCCAGAACGTCCGGCTGCCGTGGCAGGTGGACGGCAAGGACCACGTCCTGCACCTGATCGACACGCCCGGCCACGTGGACTTCACCTACGAGGTCTCGCGGGCGCTCGAAGCCTGCGAGGGCGCGATCCTGCTGGTCGACGCCGCGCAGGGGATCGAGGCGCAGACGCTCGCGAACCTGTACCTCGCGCTCGAGAACGACCTGCACATCATCCCGGTGCTGAACAAGATCGACCTGCCCTCGGCGGACCCGGAGAAGTACGCGGCGGAGATCGCGCACATCATCGGCTGCGAGCCCTCGGACGTGCTGCGCGTGTCGGCGAAGACCGGCATGGGCGTGACCGAGCTGCTGGACGAGTGCGTGCGCCAGGTCCCGCCGCCGGTCGGCGACGCGGACGCGCCCGCCCGCGCGATGATCTTCGACTCGGTCTACGACACCTACCGCGGCGTCGTCACCTACATCCGCGTGGTGGACGGCAAGATCACGCCGCGCGAGAAGATCAAGATGATGTCGACCGGCGCGACGCACGAACTGCTCGAGGTCGGGATCATCTCGCCGGAGCCGAAGGCCAGCAAGGGACTCGGCGTCGGCGAGGTCGGCTACCTGATCACCGGCGTGAAGGACGTGCGCCAGTCGAAGGTCGGCGACACCGTGACGTCCGAGCGGCACGGCGCGACCGAACCGCTGGCCGGGTACCGCGAACCGAAGCCGATGGTGTTCTCCGGGCTGTACCCGGTGGACGGCTCGGACTACCCGGAACTGCGCGAGGCGCTGGAGAAGCTGCAGCTCAACGACGCCGCGCTGACCTACGAGCCGGAAACGTCGGTCGCACTGGGCTTCGGCTTCCGCTGCGGCTTCCTCGGCCTGCTGCACCTGGAGATCACCCGGGACCGGCTGGAGCGCGAGTTCGGCCTCGACCTGATCTCGACCGCGCCGAACGTCGTGTACCGCGTGGTGCTGGAGGACCGCAGCGAGGTCGTGGTCACGAACCCGTCGGACTGGCCGACCGGGCTCAAGATCGCCGAGGTGCACGAGCCGGTGTCGAAGGTGAGCATCCTCGCGCCGTCGGAGTTCGTGGGCACGATCATGGAGCTGTGCCAGGCGAAACGCGGCACCCTGCTGGGGATGGACTACCTGTCCGAGGACCGCGTCGAGCTGCGCTACACGATCCCGCTGGCGGAGATCATCTTCGACTTCTTCGACACGCTGAAGTCGCGCACACGCGGCTACGCGTCGCTCGATTACGAGGAGTCCGGCGAGCAGGTGGCGGACCTGGTGAAGGTCGACATCCTCCTGCAGGGCGAGACGGTGGACGCGTTCTCCGCGATCGTGCACAAGGACGCCGCTTATACGTACGGAAACCGCATGGCGACGCGTCTGCGGGAACTGATTCCGCGCCAGCAGTTCGAGGTCCCGATCCAGGCGGCGATCGGCTCGCGGATCATCGCGCGCGAAACGATCCGCGCCATCCGCAAGGACGTGCTCGCCAAGTGCTACGGCGGCGACATCTCGCGGAAGCGGAAACTGCTGGAGAAGCAGAAGGAAGGCAAGAAGCGGATGAAAACCGTCGGCCGGGTGGAGGTGCCGCAGGAGGCGTTCGTCGCGGCACTGTCCACTGAGGACAACGGGAAGAACAAGAAGTAGCGTCACTTTCGGGTGAACGGCGGCTCCGGGTTTCCGGGGCCGCCGTTTTTTGTCGGTGGTGGCTGGTGTTCTTGGGTGCGACGGAAAGGACGTACTCATGACACTCACTGGCTGGCCTTCAGATTCACAACCGATGACCGTGCGGGATCTCGCCGCGCTCCCGGAGGACGGACGGCGGCACGAACTCGTCGACGGAGTGCTGTACGTCAGCCCCGCGCCGGGATTGCCGCACCAGCACGCGGTATTCCGGCTCTACGGGTTGCTGGAGTCGGGTTGTCCACCGGGAATGGACGTGGTCGGCGGTCCGTTCGCGGTGCGGTCCGGGGATCAGGTCGAACTCCGGCCGGATCTGGTGGTAGGCCGGGCCGGGGACTTCACCGATGCTGACCTGCCGGTGCCGCCGCTGCTTGTGGTCGAAGTGGTGTCGCCGAGCACCAGGATCCACGATCGCGTTACGAAGAAAGCGGTTTACGAGCGGATGGGCGTGCCGGACTACTGGGTGGTCGATCCGGCAGCGCTTTCTCTGACGGCATTCGAGCTGAGTGAGGACGGTTGTTATCAGCAGGTCGCGGAAATCGCTCGCGGGGAAACGTTCGAGACAGCGCGGCCGTTTCCGGTTCGAGTGGGGTTGGAGGCGCTTATGAACCGACGGTGATTCGGATCCGGCGGACGGGAGGGGAGTGGTGACTTGACGAGACGGTGCTGGTGACGGACCAGAGGTTTCGGCGACATCCGCGGAGGCGGTCGTGCGGAGTGCTGGCGGCGTGACCGGCGTTGGTCTGGCGGTGGGAAGAGGTCTCGCGCGGTCCTGGTGACGTTGTCGCGCGCGGTGGCGTGAGGTGTCTCAGGTGCGGTGCGCGCGGTCGCTTCTGTGCGGTGATGTGGCGTGACTCGGGCCGCAGCGCTGCGTGGTTCGCGTGTGGTGGCGCGGGGTGACTTGCGTGTGGTCGCGCTGCGTGGCTTGTGTGTGGCGGCCCAGGGTGTGTCTCGTGTGCGGCGGCGTTGGCGGCTCGCTTGTCATGGCGCGGGGTCGCTCATGTGGCTGGGCGAGGTGACGTGCGCGCTGTAGCTCTCGCGGGCGAAGCGTCCTGCCGTAGAGCCGGAGTTGGTTCGCGAGTCCGGCGGCCCTCACAGCCTTCGCGGGTCCGGCGGTGCTCGCGCGGGTCGAGCGGCGGGTTCGAGGTTGCCAGGTGACTCGCGGGTCTCCGTGAACGCAGCGGCTCAGCACTCCATGCCGCGATCAACTGCCCGGCGCGTCAACGGTCCCCGCTGGCCGCTCCAGCCGATGCGAAGGCCGTCGCATACCGCGACCGGCGTGACTGGGCTGGCCTGGCCTGGGCTGGGGACAGCTCAACCGTTCCCGATGATCTTGCCCACTTCCACGAACACCGCGGCCCGGCGTTCGGCGGCCATCACGCGGTCGTACTCCGCCCAGTCGTCGTGGGTGCCGGTGGCGGCGCGGAACACCTCGCGCAGCAGGGGCGGGAGGCCGTCGGCCGGGAAGCCGGGGTCGGGATCGTCCGGGCCGATCAGGCGGACCGGGCCGGTCACCGAGAGCCAGCGCCAGCCGCGGCGGAACGTGACGGTCGCGTGGCCGTTGCGGCGGAGCAGGGCGAGTTTGCGTGCGCCGCCGACGGCGACGAAGCCTACGCTCGGCTTGCCGGTCACCGGGTCGTCCAGGACGCCCGCGTTCACGACGGACGCG
The DNA here is from genome assembly GCF_004522315.1 of Amycolatopsis sp. CFH S0740. Lineage (NCBI taxonomy): Bacteria > Bacillati > Actinomycetota > Actinomycetes > Pseudonocardiales > Pseudonocardiaceae > Amycolatopsis > Amycolatopsis sp. CFH S0740. The sequence continues at coordinate 30,089 of NZ_SDLS01000028.1, forward strand.
TGCACGGTGCCGTCGGCGCGGGTCGTGGCCACGGTGGCGAGGCCGTTCTCCTGCACCGTCAGCGCGCGGAGCTGTTCCAGGGTTGCCGTCATGCTTTTCTGCAACGCGGCGGCGGCCCGGCGCATTTCCGGTCCGGCACTAGGCTCGGGACATGTTCGATGATCTCGAGTTCCCGGTGATCGTGGCTCCGATGGCGGGCGGGCCGACGACTCCGCAGCTGGTCGGCGCCGTCACGGACGCGGGCGGGTTCGGTTTCCTCGCCGCGGGCTACCTCAGCCCGGAGACGCTGGACGCCCGGATCGCGCACACCGCCGACCTCACCGGGGGCCGGTTCGGCGTGAACCTGTTCGTCCCTGGCGGCCGGTCGGTGGCCGACCTCAGCGCGCACCGCGAACGCTTGCTCGCCGAGGCTGTCCGCTACGGAGTCGAACTCGGCGACCCGGTCTGGGACGACGACGAGTACCCGGCGAAGCTCGACCTCGTCGTGCGGCACCGGGTTCCGGTGGTGTCGTTCACCTTCGGCGCGCCGACGTCCGCCGAGGTGCAGCGGATCCACGAGGCGGGCGGCAAGGTCGCGGTCACCGTCACGAACCCGGAGGAAGCCGACCTCGCTGCCGCGCGCGGAGCCGACGCACTGGTCGTGCAGGGCTTCGAAGCCGGCGGGCACCGAGGGCTGTTCACCGACGATCCGGGCAACCCGGCCGGCGGCGAGGAATACGGTCTGCTCGCACTGCTGCGGTTGCTCGGCGCGCGGACGAGCTTGCCGCTGGTCGCCGCCGGGGGACTGGTCAACGGCGCCGACGTGGCGGCAGTGCTGGCCGCCGGTGCGTCGGCGGCGCAGCTGGGCACGGCTTTCCTGCTCGCGACGGAAGCCGGCACCGGCGACACCCAGCGACGCGCGCTCGCCGAAGCCGGCCGGCCGACGGCATTCACGCGCGCGTTCAGCGGACGTCCGGCGCGGGGCATGGTGAACCGCGTCCTGAGCGACCTCTCCGCCGACGCCCCCGCCGCCTACCCGCAACTGCACCACCTGAGCAAACCGGTCCGCGGGGCGGCCGCCAAAGCCGGCGACCCGGAGGCGATGTCGCTGTGGGCTGGCCAGACGTACCCCCTCGCCGGTGACGGTTCGGCGGCCTCGATCGTGGCCCGCCTGCGCACCGAGGCCAAGGCAGCGGCGGAACGGCTCGACCGGTTGCGCTGAGACCTCCGGCGGCGAGTGCTGCGACGGCTTGGCCGGTTGCGCTGAGTGCCTGCTGCGGCGGGACAAGGGCCACGACGGCTTGGCTGGTTCCTGCTGCGGCGGGCAAGGGGCGTGACGGTTTGGCTGGTTCCTGCTGCGGCGGGCAAGAAGCGTGACAGCTTGGCTGATTGCTGCTGTGGCGCGGCAAAGGGCGCGACGGGTTGGCGGGTTGCGTTGAGAGCCTGCTGCAGTGGGGCAGGGGTCACGACGGCTTGGCGGTCGAGTTGAGGATCTGCCGCGGTGAGGGCCGGGGTCGCGGTGGCTTGGCTGGTTGTGTTGAGTGCCTGCTGCGGTGGGGACCGGGGTCGCGATGGTTTGGGCGGTTGCGTTGGAGAGCCCGCCGCGGCGCGGGCAGGGGATCACAACGGCTTGGCCGGTTCCTGTGCTCCGGTCGCGCGTCGGAGTTCCTGGCCGTGGAATCCCTCAGCAGTCAGGCCTTCGCGGGCTGACTCGGCGGCGGAGCGGATCGAGCAACTATGCGTGATCCAGCCGCGGAAAGCTGCGGAGACAAAGTGCGCTCGTAGACCGGAAACGATGCCCGATCGTGCACGGACACCGCGCGAGTCCCCGAGCGGACGAGCCCCAGGAGCGACATCACCAGCAGCGCAAAAAAACGCGGGGGACGCCACCAAAAGGCGTCCCCCGCATCACAACCCGCTCAGCCGACTGGAAGCGATCAGTCCGAAGTGGACTTCAACCCGCCCTGCTCGTCGTCGCCGGAGCCGCGTTCCATTGCGGAGTGGCGTTTGCCGTAGGCGAAGTAGATGGCCATGCCGATCACGAACCAGATCGCGAAGCGCAGCCATGTTTCCGGCTTCAGGAACGTGATCAGCCAGATCGAGAACACCACTCCGATGATCGGGACCACCGGCATGCCGGGCGTCTTGAACGTGCGCGGGAGGTCCGGGCGCTTGTAGCGCAGCACGATCACCGCGATGCACACGACCACAAAAGCTAGCAGGATGCCGATGTTCGTCAGTTCCGCGGCCTCGCCGATGGGCAGCACGCCTGCGATCAACGCCGAAGCGCCGCCCAGGATCCACGTGATGCGGGACGGGACCTTGCGCACCGGATGGGTTTTCGAGAACCACTTCGGCAGCAGGCCGTCTCGGCTCATCGAGTAGCCCACGCGCGTCGCGCCCATCAGGAACGTGAACAGGACCGTCAGGATGCCGATGATCGCACCGACCGCGATGATCGCGCCCAGCCAGCCGAGGCCTACCTTCGCGAATGCGCTCGAGAAGGCCGCTTCCGGGTTGATGTCGGTGTACTTCACCATGCCGGTCAGGACCAGGCAGGCCAGCACGTACAGCACCATCGAGATCGCCAGCGAGTAGATGATCGCCTTCGGCATGTGCTTCTGGGAGTCCTGCGACTCCTCCGCCGCGGTGGACATGGCGTCATAGCCGAAGACCGCGAAGAATACCGTTGCCGCACCAGTGAAAGCGCCGCTCAGGCCGAATGGGAAGAAGTTGCTGTAGTTGCCGCTCTGGATGTGGAAGGCGCCGACCACGATCACCAGCAGCACCAGGCCGACCTTCAGATACACCAAGAGCGTTTCGAAGCGCGCCGCGTTTTTCATGCCCTGGTTGAGAATGAAGGCGATCAGCAGGCAGAGCAGCACCGCGAACAGGTTGACCTTGTAGGACCCGGACGGGACGCCCGCCGGTTCCGTTCCTGGTGCGCCGGACATCCAGTGCGGCAGCGACACGTGCAGGAAGCCCAGCAGATCGTTGAAATAACCGGAAATCCCGATCGCGACCACGGACACGATCGCGGTGTACTCCAGCAGCAGGTCCCAGCCGATGAACCAGCCGACGATCTCGCCGAGTACCGCGTAGCCGTAGGTGTAGGCCGAACCCGCGCGCGGGATGAGGCCGGCGAACTCGGCGTAGGAGAACGCCGCCGCGGCGCTCGCGATGCCCGCGATCAGGAACGAGATCAGCACGGCCGGGCCCGCGGTCTTGTTCGCGACCGCCCCGGCGAGCGAGAAGATGCCCGCGCCGATGATGCCGCCGACGCCGATCGCGGTCAGTTGCCGCAGGCCGAGCGTGCGCTGCAGGCCGCTTTCGCCGACGCTCTCGATGGTTTCGATCGGCTTCCGCCGGAAGATCCCGGACCCGGAGCCCAGGTTAGGGCCGCCGCGCGGAGCTGACATCGATGTCTCCTCAGACTGGTGGTTCGCCGGACCCGGGTTCCGGGCCCTGGCAGGGCACCGTACCCGGAGGCGCCGCGCCTGTCACCGACTCCATAGTGTGACGATCTCGGCGGCCCTGCGTCACCCAGTCGCGGAATCGTCCTCGACGTCGCTGACCGTGGGCGCCGGGCGCGCGGCCGAGCGGACCGCGCCCGCGGCGAAGAACGCGAGCAGCTCCGCGACCTCGGCCGGGTCGTCCAGCTGCGGGCAGTGGCCCCAGTCCTCGCGGACGACGAGCCTGCTGTGCGGCACCAGGGTGTGCAGCTTCCGCCCGGACGCGGCCGTCACCAGCTTGTCCTTGCCGCACGCGACCGCGAGCAGCGGGATCTTGATCTGGTCGAGCCGGTAGGCGTCGGCCAGCTCCGCGACGAGCTGCCGGGCCTGTTCGAGCCGGGACGTGGTGGCCCGGTAGTCGGGGAACAGCGTGGTGAACCGCCGGACCTGGCCCGCGTCCGCGTGCCGCGAGTCGGCGTAGAGGATCCGCGGCACGAGCTGTTCGGCGACCGCGCGGACCAGGAAACCCGGCACCGGCAACGGAAGCGAGGAGTACAGCCGCAGCGGCAGCGGATTGCGCCCGACCGTGCGCACCAGCCACGAGTCGACGAAACCGGGCGCGGCGATCGACACCGCGCCGGTGGTCGGCAGCCGGTGGTTCTGCGCCGCGCGCAGGCTCATCGTGCCGCCGAGCGAGTTGCCCGCGAGCACGACCGGGCCGAGCACGGCCTGTTCGCGCACCACCGCGGCGGTGAACGCGTCGAGCTGGGGCAGCATCGGGCCGGGGCGCAGCGGCTGCGCGTCGCCGAAACCAGGAAGGTCGACGGCGATCGCGGCGATGCCCGCGGCGGCTAGTTCTCCGAGTACCGGACGCCACGTGTCGGCACTGTCGCAATACCCGTGGAGCAACACGAGCCGCGGAGCGCGCGGTTTCTCGGTGCCCTTGCGGCGCGTGCGCTTCGGTGCGGGCGCCTCGGCGACGGCGGGCCCGACCTCGAGCACGCGCGTGCGGATCCCGGCGAAGCGCCGGAACGACTCCCGGACGGGCGCCGGGTCGCTGGGGTGCCGGCCGCCCCGGTCGGCGGGTGCGGGCCGCTGCGTCGCGGTCATGTTCTCCAGGTTAACCGCCCAAGGTCGAGTTCTGGTGGAACTTCGGGGGTCACTATCTGATTGCGAAGCAGGGGTGTTGACGATTCACCGGAGAACAGGTAAAAGCGCTGGCCCAGGCTCGTTCGACGAACAAAAGCCCAGGCCAGCGCGGTGCGACCAGGATCAGCGGGTGAAGACGATCTTGCCCGCGGTCTCCCCGGCGGCCATCGCGGCGAATCCCGCGGGGGCCTCCGTGAGGGGGAGCTCGGTGCCGATCTGCGGCTTGATGCCCTTCAGGTCGAGGTAGGCGAGCAGGTCGGCCAGCTCGTCGCGGGTGCCCATGGTCGAGCCGAGGACCCGCAGCTGCAGGAAGAACACGCGCTGCAGGTCGGCCGACGGGTCGGGGCCGCTGGTCGAACCGGACACCACGACCACGCCGCCGGGCTTCAGCGACTTCAGGGTGTGTCCCCAGGTGGCCTTGCCGACGGTCTCGAACACCCCGTCCACCCGCTCGGGCAGCCGCGCGCCGGACTCGAACGTCTGGTGCGCGCCGACGCTCTCGGCCAGCGCGCGCTTCTCCTCGGTGCGCCCGGTGACCCACACGCGGAACCCGGCCGCGCGGCCGAGCGCGATCAGCGCGGTCGACACCCCGCCGGACGCGCCCTGCACCAGCATCGTCTGGCCGGGCCGCAGACCCGACTTCACGAACAGCATCCGGTACGCGGTGAGCCACGCGGTGCCCATCGTCGCGCCCTCGGCGAAGCTCAGGCCGGCCGGCTTCGGCACCGCGTTGCGGGCCGGGACCACGACCTGGTCGGCGAACGTGCCCTGGTGCTTTTCGGTGAGCAGGGTGCGCTTCGGGTCGAGCGTGTCGTCGCCCTGCCAGCCCGGCGCGTTGATCACCGAATGCAGCACGACCTCGGTGCCGTCGTCGAGCGTTCCCGCTCCGTCGCAGCCGAGGATCATCGGGAACTGGTCGGGCTTGATGCCGACGCCGCGCAAGGTCCACAGGTCGTGCATGTTCAGGCTGGCGGCTTTGACGTGCACCCGGACCCAGCCTTCGGGCGCCTCGGGTTCCGGCCGCTCGCCGACGACCAGCGAATCGAGCGGGGACTCGGCGTTGGGTTCCTGCGCGTATACGGCGAACATGGCAGCAACCTACCTCCCCTGCCCGACCCGGCGCAGTCGAGCGCGCGTAGGCTCACACTCGTGTTCGAGGGCTTGGCCAACTGGTGGGACGGGGTCGAGCTGTGGCTTGCCCAAGCCTGGTTCCCCGTGCAGTTCGTGCTGGTGATGGCGGTGCTTGTGCCGCTGTGCCTGCTCGCCGCGTGGGCCATCGACAAGCTGGTCGAACGCTTCGGCCGCTGGTTCGGCACGGCCCGTGACGACGACGGTCCCGGCCGCTCCTAAGCTGGCACACCATGGTCAACCGTAGGCGGATCACCGCTGCGCTCGTCGGTCTCCTCGTGCTGGTGCTCGGCGGGTGGCTCGTCAAGGAAACCGCCGGCTCCTCGGATTCGCCGGCGCCCTCGTCCTCGTCGGGCGCTCCCGCCGCCGCTTCCGGGAAGGTGCCGGGGGCGGACTCCAAGCTGCCGGTCAAACCGCTGTCCTCGCTGCCTTCGCAGGCGAAGGACACGTGGAACCTGATCCAAAAGGGCGGGCCCTACCCGTATCCGCGCAATGACGACGTCGTCTTCCAGAACCGGGAAAAGGTGCTTCCCGCGGAGAAGAACGGCTATTACCACGAGTACACCGTGAAAACGCCGGGCAGCCCGGACCGAGGGGCGCGCCGGCTGATCACGGGGGCGGGGAAAGAGTTGTATTACACAGCCGACCATTACGCGTCGTTCGTCGTTGTGGATCCCGCGCGGTGAGCGGGGAGACGGCGCAGGCCGCGGCGGACGCGGCGTTCGCGCGCGGGGCTTATCCGCACCGGGTCGACGGAACGCGGACGCTGGACAAGCTGTCGGCGCTGGACGCGATCGGCGAGGCGCTTTCCTTCCCGTCTTATTTCGGGCGGAATCTGGACGCCTTGTACGACATGCTCACGGATTTGTCGTGGCTGCCTGCCGGCGAGCACGTGCTGATCTGGACCGGGTCGGACGGGTTGAAGGCGGCCGAGCCCAAGGCGTATCTGGCGGTGCGGAGCGTGCTTTCGGACGCGCAGCGGGCGATGGGCTCCGGGGCGCATCGGCTGACTTTGGTGCTGGTGGATTCTTAAAAAAGCCGTGAGGGGAACCCCGGGGTTCCCCTCACAGGCAGCGTCAGTCCTGCGGAACCCAGTTCGGCTTGCGTTTCTGGGCGAAGGCCTGGATGCCTTCCTGTCCTTCCTCGCTCGCGAAGAAGCCCGCGGACAGGGCGTTCATGTCGGCGAAGCCTTCGGCCGGGGTCGCCGGGCGCGGACGGGCCAGCAGTTCCTTAGTGGCGGCCAGGGCCTTCGGGCCGCCGAGGGTCAGCGACTTGAGGTAGCCCTCGACCGTCTTGTCCAGGTCTTCCGCCGGGACGCAGGCGTTCAGCAGGCCGATCTCCACCGCGCGCTGCGCGTCGAAGACGTCGCCGGTCAGGAAGAGTTCGTGTGCGGCCCGCGCGTTCAGCCGCGGGAGCACCGTCAGGCTGATGACCGCCGGGATGACGCCGATCCGGACCTCCGAGAAGGCGAACGTCGCTTCCGGGACCGCGACCGCGATGTCGCACGCGGCGACCATGCCGATGCCGCCCGCGCGAGCCGGGCCCGCCAGCCGCGCGACCACCGGCTTCGGGCTCGTCCACAACTGGTCCAGGATCCGCGGGAACTCGTTCACGCCCTGGTCGGACGAACCGGCGCCGCGGGCCTCCTTCAAGTCCATGCCCGCGCAGAAGACCGGGCCGGTGTGGGTCAGCTGCACCACGCGCACCGCGTCGTCCTCGCGAGCCTTCGTCAGCGACTCGCTCAGTTCCCGCCGCAGCTGCGCCGACAGCGCATTGCGGTTGTGCGGGGAGTCCAGGGTGATCGTGGCGATGCCGGCCGCCACCTCGTAGTGCACCAGTTCGTCAGCCATGCCTGACACTTTCGCACACCGCCCGTCCTGGAGCGGGTGTGAAGTTTATGCACGAAAACTCGTGCATGAAAACTCGTGCACCGCTACCTTGGGGGCATGGCAGAACCTCGTCGCGCTGATCTGAAGGCGCTCAAGGCGCTCGCGAACCCGTTGCGGCAGCGGATTCTCGAGCTGCTGTCCTCGTCCGGACCGGCGACCTCCACGACGCTCGCCGAGCGGCTGGGCGTGACCAGCGGCGGGACGAGTTACAACCTGCGGGTCCTGGCGGAGAACGGGTTCGTCGAGGAGCTTCCCGAACGCGCGCGCGGGCGGGAGCGCTGGTGGCGCGCCGTGCCGCATGACGTGCGGTTGCCGCCTGCCGAGGACGATCCGGCGAAGGCGGCGATCGGCGAACTGCACCGGCTGTGGCTCGCGGGCGACACCGAACTGTACGAACGGTTCGAGCGCGAGCGGCCGCAGCTGGGGGAGTGGGCGGACGCGATTCCGTACTCGCGCGGCGCGATCACCGTGACCCTGGACGAGCTGGGCGACTTCTTCGAGGCGTATCTCGCTTTGCTGCGGCGGTATCAGCGGACGGACGAGGAGACGCCGGAGGGGGCGCGCCGGGTCGAGACGCGGATGCTCGCGTTCCCGGCTCCGGGCGGAGAGGAGGCCGTCCGGGACTGAATCCGAGGAAGGCCCTGGGTGCCGAGCGGCCACTCGGCACCCAGGAATAAGGGAAAACGCGCACGATCTCCCGAAGCAAGGAGAACACTTCATGCTGCCCTGGGGCAAATCGCGGCTCGCCGCCGCGATCCTCGTGCTGGGCTCGGTCCTGCCGACCGCCCAGCCGGTATCAGCACCACCGTCCGGCGACGTCAGCTTCACCGGTTCGGGCGGAATCACGTTGCACGGCACGGTATTCCGGCCGGACGGTCCGGCGAAATCCGCGATCGTCCTGCAAGGCGGTTCGGACTGGCGGACGCGGGACAACCTTCGCGTGCAGGCCGAGATGTTCAGGCGGCTCGGCGTCACGACACTCGTGTACGACCGGCGTACCAGTGGTTATTCCAAGACCCAGCGCGATTACGGCGTGCTGGCGGACGATCTGGTATCGGCGGTCCGCGCGTTGCGGGCGCATTCGGGAGCCGCCGAGGTCGGCGTCTGGGGCGTCAGCGAGGGCGCGTGGGTCGCGCCGCTCGCCGCGACGCGGACAGCGGACATCTCGTATGTGATCACCGTCGGCGGATCCGGTATGGGCGGTGCCCGGCAGACCTCGTGGTACTGGGGCAATGTCCTTCGCCACCAAGGGATTTCCGGTTCGCTGCTGACGACATTGCCGGTGCGGGGAACGCGGTTCGCCGTCGGAGCAGGACTGTTTCCCGAGGCGGACTACGACCCGGTGCCGGTGCTGCGACGGCTGAAACAGCCGATCCTGGCGTTGTGGGGCGACCTCGACATCAACCACGTACCGGTCGAGAGCTCGCGGATCTTCGCGGAAGCGTTGGCGCAGCACCCGAATCACACGATCCGGTTCATCGCCGGTGGCGGGCCGGATCTCTACGCGACCAGCGACGCCGGGTTCGACCGGCTGTCGCGGGTCGTGCCGGGCTATCCGGCAGCGGTCGCGGATTGGCTGGCGGCTCGGCAGGGCGTGCACGTCGAGACCGCGGCCTTCGCGCAGCGGCCGTCGGAAGCGCTCCCGCCGTTGGCCTGGTGGGAATCTGTTGCGGCGCAGGGGATTGCGCTCATCCTGCTGCTTGCCGGGTTTGTGGTCGGCGGGGTGGTTGCCCTGGTGCGTCGCCGGGGGACCAGATCGTCGCGGTGGCTGGCCGGACTGGGGACGGCGACGGTCGCCGGATTCGTCGGGATGCTCGGCTGGGCGCAGATGTCCGGGATGAAGGATCTCGGACCGGTCATCGGCGGACGGCCGTTGCCGTGGCTGGCGGTGCAGGTGCTGGCGGTCGCGACGGTGGCGGCGTGGGCGGTAACCCTTGCCGGGCTGCGGAAACCGGACCGGCGGCGCGGGGCGATCGCGCCGCTCGCGGCCGGGCTGGTGTTCGTGCCGTGGGCGGTCTACTGGGGACTGCTGCTGCCGTGAATCGGCCGCGGCCACCCGGGCGCAGCGGGTGGCCGCGGTCCGGGTCAGCCGATGGTCGTGGTGGTGAAAACCGGGCTCGGGTTGGGGAAGCACGCCGTCGGCGCGGTCACGTCGCCGATGATGCTGCTCGCCACGGCCTTGAAGGTCAGGCCGGGGTCGCTGTAGCTGGTGCCGGACAGTTTCGTTTCGATCGTGCCGGAGTCGCCTGCCTTGAGGTGCGCGGTGATGGTCGGCAGTTCGAAGGTCGAACCGCCGGCGATCGGGCCGGGGAAGCTCAGCGTCGCGACGCCGTCGGCCACGCTGATCGTCGGCGCGGTGTCGCCGAGGCCGGAGCCGCCGGCGAGGTCGGCGCTGACGTAGGTCGAGTTGGCCGGGACGGGGAACTTCAGCGCGAAGGTGTTGATGTTCTTGACCTTGTTGCCGCCGACGTCGCTCGGGACGGTGTTGGGCGCGGGGTCGATGACGACGTCGAACGCGCCGCCGGGCGCGACCGTCGCGGGTGCGGTGACGTCGGCGTTCTGGGTCAGCGAAACCTGCTGCGGGCCGACCACCGGTGCGTCGGCCTGGCAGTCGAAGTTGATCGCGGTCGCGGCGGACGCCGGGGCCGCCAGCGCGAGCGGAAGGGCGGCGGCCGCCGTCAGCGCGGCCAGCCGGTAAAAGTGAGGTGCTTTCATCTGTGTGCTCCTACCTGCGGGTTTCACGGGGGAGAGAGAAAGCTGCGCAGCGATTAGAGAGTTACCGGCAAGTTAAGTAGCGCGTCAAGGATTGACCGTTCACAGCAGCGCACGGTGACGAAAAATGTGAATACTGCTCACCTTGTGGCGGTAACAGTGGGCTGATCGGCCGTTCGGGCCTACCGACGGTGGTCCGACAGGGCGAGCCAGGCCAGTTCGACCCAGCGCTGCCGGGCGGGCTCCGGAACGTCCGCGCCCGGCGAGGTGGCGAGGAGCAGGCCGATGTCGTCGGCGGAGATTCCCGGGCGCAAGGCGTCGTCCCGATGGGCGGCGGTGATCAGGGATTCGATCGTGCGGGTGGCGTGCTGGCGCATCGCTTGCAGCGGCTCGGGCGACAGGTTCGAGAGTGCGGTGCGGAGAAGGCGTTCTTCGCTGAGGTCGACGACGACGCGGCGGATCAGGTCGAGAAGTTCGTCGGCCGCGCTGGCCTGCCCGGCAGCGACGCGGGCGGCGGCGTTGTCGAGCACGTCGGCGATCGCGGTGCCGAGGTCTTCGGCGATCTCCCGCACCAGATCCTGTTTGGTCGGGAAATGCCGGTAGAGAGTGCCGACGGCGACCCCGGCTTCGGCGGCGATTTCGTCCATTCCGGCTTCGGGGCCACGAGTCACCAGCAAACGTCGCGCAGCCGCGAGGATTGCCGCCCGGTTTCGTGCCGCGTCTGCCCGCACTGCTCGCTCCTTGCCGATAAAGGTGAACTGATGGTTCACTATACAACATGAACGAGTGGTTCAGGTTGGCGAGCGGACGCGTCGCGGTGGTCACCGGAGCGAACACCGGCCTCGGCTTCGCCACGGCCCGCGCATTGGCTGAGCACGGGGCCTGGGTCGTGCTGGCCTGCCGAGACGAGCGGAAAGCACGCGACGCGGCGAGCCGGATCGGCCGGGGAACCCAGGTCGTCCGGCTGGACCTGGCGTCGCTGGACTCCGTGCGGGAGGCGGCCGGCGAGCTGCGCGCCCGGCACGACCGGATCGACCTGCTGATCAACAACGCGGGCGTGACCAACGCGCCCGGCCGCACCGCGGACGGGTTCGAGATGCAGTTCGGGGTGAACCACCTCGGCCACTTCGCGTGGACCGCGCTGCTGCTCGACCGGTTGCTGGAAGTGCCGGGCTCGCGGGTGGTGACGGTCAGCAGCATCGCGCACCGGTTCGGCCGGATCGACCCGGAAGACTTGCGCGCGGCCAGCGGGTATTCGGCGTCGAAACTGGCCAATCTGCTGTTCGCCTACGAACTCGCGAAACGCTTGCGGGGCACCGAAACCGTCTCGCTGGCCGCGCATCCCGGCGGGGCGACTACCGAGATTTTCCGGCACTCGTCGTCCGTGTTCCGGGGTGCGAACCTGGCGATCGCGCGGCTGTTCGGGCGGACGCCCGCGATGGGTGCGTTGCCGACCCTGCGGGCGGCGACCGATCCCGGCGCGCGCAACGGCGAGTATTACGGCCCCGGCGGGCTTTTCGAGATCCGCGGCTACCCGGAGCTGGTCAAGTCCAGCGCGCGCTCGCACGACGCCGACCTGCAGAAGCGGTTGTGGGAGGCCTCGCTGCGGGCGACCGGGGTGGGCTGCCCGGTGTGAAGGTCAGGCGGCGGTGCGCAGCAGCCCGGAAATCGCGGCGGCGTACCGGCCGATCACCACGTCCGCCACGCGCGGGTCGTCCGCGAGCGGCTCGGCGATGAACGCGCCCGGGTCGGCCTCGCGGGCCAGCGCCGCGATCCGGTCCGGCAGCAGGCCGGGGGCCAGGAACCACGACGCCACCACGAGATGCCGCGCGCCGCGGTCGCGCAGCCGGGCCGCGGCGGCCGGGATGTCCGGCTGGGTCGCGCTGGCGAACGCCTCGCTGACCGGCAGGCCGAGCCGCTTTTCCCAGCGTGCGGCCACTCCGGCGACGACCGCGTTGGCCTCGGGGTTCGAGGAGCCGACCGCGCTCAGCAGCACCCCGGTTCCGCCGCGGCGGCGGGCTCCGGCGAGCCGGTCGAGGGCGACGGCTTCGAGAGCCGGGTCGGCGCCGAGCACGTCCGACACCCGGATCCGGAACCCGGGGCACTCCGCGGTCACCTCGTCGACCAGCGCGGGCAGGTCGACCCGGGCGTGAAAAGCGCTGCCCAGCAACAACGGCACGACGACCGCGGAGCGGTGCCCCTGTGCGTAAAGCCCGCGGAGCACGTCGGTGACCCGCGGCTCCGACAGGTCGAGGAACGACTCGTGCACGTCCAGCCCCGGCGCCTGCGCACGGACGACGTCGACCAGCGCCCGCACCGTCGCGGCGGAGCGGGGATCGCGACTGCCGTGCGCGACGGCGACCAGGGGCGGCGTCACGAGAATCGCTCGCCGACGAGACCGGCGGCGAGCGTGTCGCCGTCCTTCGGGTCGATCACCAGGAACGCGCCGGTGCGCGGGCTCACGCCGTAGTCGTCCACCGGCAGCGGCTCGGCCAGCTGCAGGCTGACGCTGCCGATGTCGTTGAGCTCCAGGCTTGCCGGAGAGTCCACACTGGACAGGGTCTGCTCGTCGAACCGGGCGTGCAACTCGGTGGCGAGCCCCTGCACGGTCCGGGCGCCGTGCTTGATCAGCACCCGCGCGCCGGTCTTGAGCGGCTTCGACGACAGCCAGCACAGCGTGCCGGTGATCTCGTCCGTGACCTCCGGCGACGCGTCGGCGGCCGCGATCAGGTCGCCTCGGCTGATGTCGATGTCGTCGGAGAGCAGCAGGGTCACCGAGGTGCCGGCGCCTGCTTCTTCCAACGGCCCGTCCGCGGTGTCGATCCGCTCGACGCGGCTGCGGATCCCTTGCGGCTGCACGACGATTTCGTCGCCCGGACGCACCGTTCCGGCGGCGATCTGGCCGGCGTAGCCGCGGTAGTCCGGATACTCGGCGGTGCGCGGGCGGATCACGTACTGCACCGGGAACCGCAGCGCCGAATCGTGCGGATCCGGTGCCACCGGCACGTTTTCGAGGTGCTCCAGCAGAGACGGGCCGTCGTACCACGGGGTCCGCTCGGACCGGGTCGCCACATTGTCGCCGACCAGCGCGGAAACCGGGATGGCGACGACGGACGCCGAGTCGTAGCCGAGGGATTCCGCGTGCGCGGTGAACTCCTTGGCGATGACGCTGAAGGTGTTCTCGTCGTAGTCGACGAGGTCGATCTTGTTCACCGCCAGCACCAGTTGCGGCACGCCGAGCAGCGCGAGCACGGCCGCGTGCCGCCGGGTCTGCTCGACCACGCCGTTGCGCGCGTCGACCAGCAGCACCGCGAGCTGCGCGGTGGACGCGCCGGTGACCGTGTTGCGCGTGTACTGCACGTGCCCCGGGGTGTCGGCGAGCACGAACGACCGCTTCGGCGTGGCGAAATACCGGTACGCGACGTCGATCGTGATGCCCTGTTCGCGCTCCGAGCGCAGGCCGTCGACGAGCAGCGAAAGGTCCGGAGTGGACAGTCCTTTGTCGACGGACGCGCGGGTGACCGCGTCGAGCTGGTCGGCGAGGACGGACTTGGTGTCGTACAGCAGCCGCCCGACCAGCGTGGACTTCCCGTCGTCCACGCTGCCCGCGGTGGCCAGCCTCAGCAGGCTCGACATCAGAAGTAGCCCTCCCGTTTGCGGTCTTCCATGGCCGCTTCGGACATCCGGTCGTCGGCGCGGGTGGCGCCGCGTTCGGTGAGCCGCGAAGCCTGGACCTCGGCGATCACTTCCTCCACAGTGGACGCCGTGGATTCGATCGCGCCGGTGCACGAACCGTCGCCGACGGTCCGGTAGCGCACGCTCAGCTCGCGCACGTCCTCGCCGGGACGCGGCCCGCCCCACGGGCCCTCGCTGAGCCACATGCCGTCGCGCTGGTAGACCGCGCGCTGGTGGGCGTAGTAAATCGAGGGCAGCTCGACCTTTTCCCGCGCGATGTAGTTCCACACGTCGGCCTCGGTCCAGTTGGACAGCGGGAACACGCGGACCTGCTCGCCGGGACGGTGCCGCCCGTTGTAGAGGTTCCACAGCTCGGGCCGCTGCCGACGCGGCTCCCACTGGCCGAAAGCGTTGCGCAGGCTGAAGATCCGCTCCTTCGCCCGCGCCCGCTCCTCGTCGCGGCGGCCGCCGCCGAAGACCGCGTCGAACTTGTTCTCCGCGATGGTTTCCAGCAGCGGCGTGGTCTGCAGCGGGTTGCGCAGGCCGTCGGCGCGTTCCTCGAGCCGCCCGTCGTCGATCCAGTCCTGGACCTTCGCGACGACCAGGCGCAGGCCGTGCTTTTCGACGACGCGGTCGCGGAACTCGAGGACCTCGTCGAAGTTGTGCCCGGTGTCCACGTGCAGCAGCGGGAACGGCACCGGCGCGGGCCAGAAGGCCTTGATCGCCAGGTGCAGCATCAGTGTCGAGTCCTTGCCGCCGGAGAACAGGATCACCGGCCGGTCGAACTCGCCCGCGACCTCGCGGAAGATGTGGATGGCCTCGGACTCAAGGGCGGCCAGGTTGTCGACAGCCGCGTCGGCCGCCGGTTCCAAAGTCGTCATGCGTCCTCTCTCAGCCGTGCAATCCGCACTCGGTCTTCGACTGCCCGGCCCACCGGCCGCTGCGCGGATCCTGCCCCGGCTCGACCTTCGCCGTGCAGGGCGCGCAGCCGATCGACAGGTAGCCGATCGACACCAGCGGGTTCTCCAGGATGCCGTTCTCGTGCAGGTAGCCGTTGAACTCGTCGTCGGTCCACGCCGCGATCGGGTTGATCTTCACCAGGCCGTTGCGCTCGTCCCAGGTGACGATCGGCGTGTTCGCGCGGGTCGGCGCGTCCACCCGGCGCACGCCGGTGACCCACGCCGAGTACTTGCCGAGCGTCTGCCGCAGCGGCACGACCTTGCGCAGGAAACAGCACTGCCCGGGGTCGCGTTCGTGCAGTTTCGGCCCGTACTCCGCGTCCTGTTCGGCGACGCTCTGCTCGGCCTGCGCGTTGACGATCCGCACGTCCGGGTACACCGTCTGCACCGCGTCGCGCACGCCGAGGGTTTCGGCGAAGTGGTAGCCGGTCTCCAGGAACAGCACGTCCACCGCGGGCTTGACCTTCGTGGCGAGGTCGATCAGGACCGCGTCCTGCATGTTCGACGCCACGATGAAGTCGTCGCCGAAGGTGTCGGCCGTCCAGCGCAGCGCCTCCTCGGCGGTCGCGTCGGCCAGTTCCTTTTCGGCGCGCTCGGCCAGCGCCCGGTAGTCCGCCACCGCGGTCACTGCAGCACCCCTTCGTCCGCCCGCAGCACCCACTGCGGGAAGCGTTCGCCCGGTTCGCGGCCCGCGACGTACGCGCGCACCACGCGTTCCACGTACTCGACCAGTTCGCCCGCGGTGACCTTGTGGCCGCGCAGCTTCCGGCCGAACCCGGCGTCGGCGCCGAGCCCGCCGCCGAGGTGCACCTGGAAGCCCTCGACCTGGTTGCCGTCGGCGTCGGTGACGATCTGGCCCTTGAGCCCGATGTCCGCGGTCTGCACGCGGGCGCAGGAGTTGGGGCAGCCGTTGAGGTGCACCGTCACCGGCGTTTCGAGCTGCGCGTTGATGTCGGCGAGCGACTTCTCCAGGTCCGCGACCAGCTGCTGCGCGCGCACCTTCGTCTCGACGATCGCGAGCTTGCAGAACTCCAGCCCGGTGCACGCCATCACGCTGCGCCGCCACGGCGACGGCTTGGTCTGCAGGCCCAGTTCGGCCAGTTCCGCTTGCAGCGCCGGGACTTCCGCCTCCGGCACGTCGAGCACGACCAGCTTCTGCAGCGGGGTCAGCCGCACCCGGCGCGACCCGGCGCGCTCGGCCGCGTCGGCGACCGCGACCAGGGTGCTGCCCGACACCCGGCCGGCGATCGGCGCGGCGCCGAGGTAGAACTTGCCGTCCTTCTGCTTGTGCACGCCGACGTGGTCGACCGGGACGGCCGGGTTCTGCACCGCCGGTCCGTCGATCAGCTTCCGCTTCAGGTACTGCGTTTCGAGAACTTCCCGGAATTTCTCCGGACCCCAGTCCTTGACCAGGAACTTCAGCCGCGCCCGCGAACGGAGCCGCCGGTAGCCGTAGTCGCGGAAGATGGAGACGACGCCTTCCCAGACGTCGGCCGCCTCGTCCAGCGGGACCCACACGCCGAGCCGCTGGGCGAGCATCGGGTTCGTGGACAGCCCGCCGCCGACCCACAGGTCGAGGCCGGGGCCGTGCTCGGGGTGGTCGACGCCGACGAAGGAGATGTCGTTGATCTCGTGCACGATGTCCGGCAGCCCGGAGATCGCGGTCTTGAACTTCCGCGGCAGGTTCGAAAACCGCGGGTCGCCGATGTAGCGGCGGCGGATCTCCTCGAGCGCGGGCGAGGCGTCGAGCACCTCGTCCTCGGCGATCCCGGCGACCGGCGAACCGAGCATGCCGCGCGGGCTGTCGCCGCAGGCCTCGGTGGTGGTCAGGCCGACCGACTCGAGCCGCGACCAGATCGCGGGCACGTCCTCGATCCCGATCCAGTGGTACTGGATGTTCTGCCGGTCGGTGATGTCCGCGGTGTCGCGCGCGTGCTTCTGCGACAGCTCGCCGAGCACCCGCAGCTGCTCGGTGGTGAGCGCGCCGCCGTCGGTGCGGACGCGCATCATCAGGTACTTGTCTTCCAGCTCCTCCGGCTCCAGCTGCGCGGTGCGGCCGCCGTCGATGCCCGGCTTGCGCTGGGTGTAGAGGCCGAACCAGCGGAACCGGCCGCGCAGGTCGCCCGGGTCGATCGCGTCGAAGCCCCGGTGCGCGTAGATGTTCTCGATCCGCGCGCGGACGTTGAGCGGGTTGTCGTCCTTCTTCGACTGCTCGTTCGGGTTCAGCGGCTCCCGGTAGCCGAGCGCCCACTGGCCCTCGCCGCGCTTCTGGCGCGTCCGAGGCGTGCGGCCCTTCGCGGGCGTTTCACGCGGGGGTGCGGACATGGAGATCCTCCGGGCGGGGTTGTCGAGGCGGCTCCGCCGCGGCGTCGGCGCGGGGCGGCAGCGGGCCGGTGGTCCAGGTGGTGGGCTGGGCAGGCTTGGCGCGGGAGTCAGCGAACAGGCCGGCAGAGCGCGCTCGCGACCCGGAGAAGGTCGACGTGGCGGCGCGCCACGAGAAGGACACCGGCAGGACTCACCGGCTCAGATTGCCACGCGGGCCGAACGTCGTCCAAGGGCGTCCGGATCGTGGGAGAAGGCTCACTCCAGCGGTGCGAAACCGTCCCGGATGTGCATGGGGCGGGCGATCTGCCAGGTCTTTCCCGTCTTTCGGACTCTTGGTGAGACGGTATCGGCGGCTTGGCGGCGGAGGGTGCGCCCGGCGTTGCATCGTTCGGCGGCCGAACTTTCCGCCGGGTGGCGCAGGGGCGCGCGGGGACCCGGGCGCGGCGGGGGAGAATGGACGTCGTGCCTGTTCCCGACACCCACCGTGCTTCCGCCGGACTGCCCGAGACCGCGCTCGCGGGCCTCGGCACCCGTCCGTTCGGCGTGTACGTCCACGTGCCGTTCTGCGCGACCCGCTGCGGTTACTGCGACTTCAACACCTACACCGCGGGCGAACTCGGCTCCGCCGCCTCGCCGCGGTCGTGGCTGGACGCGCTGCGCCGCGAGCTGGAGCTCGGTGCGGAAATCCTCGGCAACGCACCGCAGGCCGAAACGGTGTTCGTCGGCGGCGGGACCCCGTCCATGCTCGGTGCGGACGGGCTGGCCGAGGTGCTCGACGGCGTGCGGTCGGTGTTCGGGCTCGCGCCGGGTGCGGAGGTGACGACCGAATCTAACCCGGAGTCCACTTCGCCCGAGTTCTTCGCGGGCATCCGTGACGCGGGTTACACCCGGGTTTCGCTGGGCATGCAGTCCGCGGCCCGGCACGTGCTGAAGGTGCTCGACCGCGTGCACACCCCTGGCCGTCCGGTCGACGCCGCGCGCGAGGCCCGGGCCGCCGGGTTCGAGCACGTCAATCTCGACCTTATTTACGGCACGCCGGGGGAGCGCGTCGAAGACCTGCGCGCGTCGCTCGACGCCGTGCTTTCGGCGGGCGTCGACCACGTGTCGGCGTACGCGCTCATCGTGGAGGACGGCACGGCGCTGGCCCGCCGGGTGCGGCGCGGCGAACTGCCCGCACCGGACGACGACACGCTGGCCAGCTACTACGAGATGATCGACTCCGTCCTCGCCGGCGCTGGCCTGACCTGGTACGAGGTGTCGAACTGGGCGACTGGCGAGGCGGCGCGGTGCCGCCACAACCTCGGCTACTGGCAGGGCGGCGACTGGTGGGGCGCCGGGCCGGGCGCGCACAGCCACGTCGGCGGCGTGCGGTGGTGGAACGTCAAACATCCGGCCAAGTACTCCAGCCTCCTCGCGGAGGGGCAGAGCCCGGAAGCCGACCGCGAGGTGCTCACCCCGGAGGACCAGCACCTGGAACGGATCATGCTGGAGCTTCGGATCTCCGACGGACTGGCGCTGTCCGCGCTCGACGAGGCCGGAATGAAGGAGGCTCGGGCGGCCGCCGCGGAGGGCTTGCTCGAACAGTCCGATTTGGACAGTCGGGGCCGCGCGGTGCTCACGGATCGCGGCCGCCTGCTCGCGGACGCCGTGGTCCGGAGGCTCGCCGGCTGAATTTGCGCCCGCCGGGCATAAAATCGTCCGATCGTTTGTTGGACTAACCATACGAGCGAGGGAGACGCGTATGCCGCAGGCGGTCAGATACGGCGAACACGGCGGGATCGAAGTGCTGCAGCTGGCCGAAGTGCCCCGGCCGGTGCCGGAATCCGGACAGGTGCTCGTGCGGGTCCGGGCCGCGGGGATCAATCCGGGGGAAACGAAGATCCGGGTGGGTGCGCTGGCCGAGCGCTGGCCGTCCACCTTCCCGTCCGGGCAGGGCAGCGACCTGGCCGGAGTGGTGGCCGAACTGGGCCCGGACGTCGAAGAAATCCAGGTGGGGGACGAGGTCGTCGGCTTCGTGCACACCCGCTCCAGCCACGCCGAGTACGTGCTCGTCCCGGCGGAGCATCTCGTCCCGAAGCCGGACGGGCTGTCGTGGGAGGTCGCGGGCGGCTTGTTCGTGGCCGGAACGACCGCGTACGCCGCGGTCGGCGCGGTGTGCCCGCGCGAGGGCGAGACGATCGTCGTGTCCGGAGCCGCCGGAGGGGTCGGCTCGCTCGCCGTGCAACTGGCGAAGCTCACCGGCGCGACCGTCATCGGCATTGCCGGCGAAGCGAACCACGAGTGGTTGCGCGAGCACGAGATCGTCCCGATCGCGTACGGCGAAGGGCTCGAAGAGCGGCTCCGCGAGCTGACTGGCGACCGGGTGGACGCGTTCATCGACACCTACGGCGACGGTTACGTCGAACTGGCCTTGCGGCTCGGCGTCTACCCCGGCCGGATCGACACGGTGGTCGACTTCGACGCCGCTGAGAAGTACCGGGTGAAGACCGAGGGCAACATCGCCGGCGCGAGCGCCGAGGTCATGCGCGACCTCGTTGCCTTGGCGGACAAGGGATTGCTCGAGGTCCCGATCGCCGCGACGTATCCGCTCGCGGAGGTCCAAGCCGCCTACCGCGAGCTGGAACAGGGACACGCGCGCGGGAAGATCGTGCTCACTTTCTGACCATCGCCGCCAGCCCGGCCACGAACGCCTCCAAGGCGAATTCGAGCCGGGCCTGGCTGGTGTCCGCGGTGAAGAATTCCCCGGCCTGCAACAGGTTCGGGAACGCGCTCGCCGGCAGCGACCGCATGTAGTCCGCCATCTGCCGCTCGCGTTCGCTCATTTTCTCCGGGTCGTAATCGCCGAACGTCCAGCCGCTCGCTTCGTAGGCGAATGCCTTGGTGTACGTGCTCAACGCGTCGCCGGCGAACACCGCCTGCCGCAGATCCAGGCCGCCCGCGCGCAGCAGCTGAAGCATGATTTCGCCCTGCCGCAACGAATTCGGCGTCACCGGGATCGGCGTCTGCCACGCGACCTTCGCGATGCCCGGATACGCCATCATCGCCCGGATCTGGTGCCGCACCTGCTCTTTGACCTGTTCGGTCCACCGCTGCGGATCCGGTTCCGGGCACGGCACCTCGCTCAGCGCCGCGTCGAGCATCAGCTCGTCCAGTTCCTCTTTGTTGGCCACGTACGCGTAAAGCGACGCGGGCCCGGTCTCCAGCTGCTGCGCGACCCGGCGCATCGAGACGGCGTCGATGCCCTCGGCGGCGAGGATTTCGAGCGCGGTTTTCACGATCAGTTCCTGCGACAGCATCTGCTTCGCGGCGCGCCGGCGCGGGCTCGGCGTCCGGCGCCAGGGCGGGGGCGGTGCGGTCATTCCCGAAGCCTAGACGACCTCCGCGCTTGACGCGAACGGTGTTCGTGAGTACAACTGGACCTCGTACGCGAACGACGTTCGTTAAGGAGTGTCAGCATGTCGCAGCGCGAAGAAGTCCTGTCCGTCCTCACCCGCCTCGCCGACGCGTGGAACAGCGGCGACGCCACCGCCTACGGGAATCTGTTCACCGAAGACGCCGATTACGTGACGTTCTTCGGGTTCCGGTCCGAGGGTCGCCAGGCGATCGCGGACTCGCACCGGGAGTTGTTCCAGGGGCCGCTGAAGGGCTCGAAGCTCACCGGCTTCGGCGAACCGCGGGTGCGTTTCCTGCGGGACGACGTCGCGGTCATCGTGACCGGCGGCGGTTCGTCGCTGACCGGAGGCGACGACCCGGCGGCGGAAGGCCGTGAAAGCACGCTGACCTACGTCCTGGTGCGGGGCGACGACGGGTGGCGGATCACCGCGTTCCAGAACACCCGGGTGTCGAAGCCGTGGGAAGCGTGAGAACGATCGTCGAGGTCTCCGGAGTCGTCTCGGCCGCGCCCGCGGAGGTGTTCGCGCGGCTGGAAAAGCGGTTGACCGCGGCGGACCGCTCGATGAAGCTGGAAGCGGATCGCGATCGCCGGTTCCTGGCCGCGCAAGGCGGCTGGTGGTACCGCGGCGAGTACGAGGTCGCCGACGACCCGGCCGGAGCCCGCGTCACGCACCGCGTCCGCAACGCCGCGACCGGGCAGTGGTGGGCGGTGCTGCTGGCGAACCGGTTCTTCGCCGGGTATCGGGGCCGGGTCAGGGCGGGCTTCCGGGCGACGCTCGCCGGACTCGGGGACGGCGGCACTGGGCGGAACGGGTGAAGGCGCGTACCGTGGAAGCCGCGACTTAGGTAAACCTTACTGAAACAGGGGTGTTCGATGGCCGAAGGTCCGGCGCGCAAGGGGAGGACCGCGGTGCGGCTGGAGGTGCTGCGCAAGGAGCACCTCACGCCGCACATGATCCGGATCGTGGCCGGCGGCGAGGGGCTCAAGGATTTCCGCCCGAACGAGTTCACCGACGCGTACGTGAAGGTGATCTTCAAGGTGGCCGGGGTGGAGTATCCGGAGCCGTTCGACCTGAACCGGATCCGCGAAGAACTGCCGCGCGAGCACGCTCCGCGGCTGCGCACGTACACCGTCCGCTCGTACGACGAGGCCGCGGGCGAACTGGTGCTCGACTTCGTCGTGCACGGCGACGAGGGGCTCGCCGGGCCGTGGGCGCAGCGCGCACAGCCGGGCGACGAGCTGCTGCTGGCCGGTCCGGGCGGGGCGTACGCGCCGCGCGCCGACGCCGGCTGGCATCTGCTGGTGGGCGACGAATCGGCGGTGCCCGCCATCGCCGCCGCGCTGGAGGCGCTGCCGGCGGGGGCGCGGGCGCACGTGTTCCTGCTCGTGGCGGACAAATCGGAGCACCAGCCGCTCGCGACCAAG
The DNA here is from genome assembly GCF_004522315.1 of Amycolatopsis sp. CFH S0740. Lineage (NCBI taxonomy): Bacteria > Bacillati > Actinomycetota > Actinomycetes > Pseudonocardiales > Pseudonocardiaceae > Amycolatopsis > Amycolatopsis sp. CFH S0740. The sequence continues at coordinate 52,176 of NZ_SDLS01000028.1, forward strand.
GCCGACGCGCAGGTCACGTGGCTGCACCGCTCGGCGTCCGACGATCTGGTCGCCGCGGTGAAGGCGCTGCCGTGGCCGGACGAGGACGTGCACGCGTTCGTCCACGGCGAGGCCGGGTTCGTGCGGGAGTTGCGGCGGTACCTGTTCGACGAGCGCGGCGTCGCGCGGGACGCGGTGTCGCTGTCCGGATACTGGCGCGAGGGCAAGAACGACGAGGCCTGGCGCGAGGAAAAGGCGGCGGAGCGGAAGGCGGCCAGTCCGGCGTAAGGTCGCCGCCATGGCGACCGAGGTGAAGGTGGAGGCCGATCCGGCCGACGCGGGTTTCGACGGGGCACGACTGCAGCGGATCGACCGGCATTTCGCCCGGTACGTCGACGACGGCTTGCTGCCGGGCTTCCTCGCGGTGGTGAGCAGGCACGGCCGGATCGTGCACGTCGCGTCGCACGGCTCGCGCGACGTCGAGGCGGGCGTCCCGGTCGAGACCGACACGATCTGGCGGATCTTCTCGATGACGAAGCCGGTCACCTCGGTGGCGGCGATGACGTTCGTCGAGGAGGGCCTGATCGACCTCACCGACCCGATTTCCCGGTGGCTGCCCGAATTCGCCGAGCCGCGGGTGTACGCGAAAGGTTCGGCGCTGGCTCCGGTCACCGAGCCGGCGACCGAACCGATCCGGCTGTGGCACCTGCTTTCGCACACCGCGGGCCTCACCTACGGCTTCCACCACACGCACCCGGTCGACGCGGTCTACCGGGCAGGCGGGTACGAATGGGGCACGCCGCCCGGGCTGGACCTGGCGGAATGCACCAAGGCGTGGGCCCGGTTCCCGCTCGTGTTCCAGCCGGGCGCGGAATGGAACTACTCGGTGGCGAGCGACGTCCTCGGCCGGCTGGTCGAGGTGCTCGCGGGCAAGCCGCTCGACGAGGTGTTCGCCGAGCGGATCTTCGGCCCGCTGGGCATGGAAGACACCGGGTTCTGGACTTCGGACACCGACCGGCTGGCGGCGTTGTACCTGCCCGCGCCGGGGACGAAGAAGCTGGTCCGCAACGACGCCTTCGGCGCGGTGGGCACGTCGCGTCCGGCATGTCTTTCGGGCGGCGGCGGCCTGGTTTCGACGGCGGCGGACTACCACCGGTTCACACAGATGCTGCTGCGCCGCGGCGAACTCGACGGCGTGCGGGTGCTGAGCCCGCGCACGGTGGACCTGATGACGGCCAACCACCTGCCGGGCCATGTGGACCTGGAGGCGTACGGGCGCCCGCTGTTCGCGGAAATGCCTTTCGACGGGTACGGCTTCGGGCTGGGCTTCTCGGTCCTGATCGACTCGGTGAAGGCGAAAACCCTTGCCACGCCCGGCGAATACGCGTGGGGCGGGGCCGCGTCGACGGCGTTCTGGGTGGATCCGGACGAGGACCTGACGGTCGCGTTCTACACGCAGCTGCTGCCGTCGTCGACCCATCCGATCCGGCAGCAGCTGCGGCAGTTGGTGTACCAGGCGATGCTGGACTGATCAGGCGGTCAGCTTAGGAATCACGTGCGCCCCGTACGCGGCCATCGTCTCCTCCCGCTCGTCGTGCATCAGGTACAGCGCGAACTGGTCCACCCCCAGCTCCGCCAGTTCCTCCAGCCGCGCGATGTGCGCCGAGGCCGGGCCGAGCAGGCAGAACCGGTCGACGATCTCGTCCGGCACGAACGCGGTCGACGGGTTCCCGGCGCGGCCGTGGTGGGAGTAGTCGTAGCCTTCGCGCTCGCGGATGTAGTCGGTCAGCTCGTGCGGCACCGGGCCGGACGAGCCGTACCGGGCCACCAGGTCCGCGACGTGGTTGCCGACCATTCCGCCGAACCAGCGGAGCTGTTCCCGTTGGTGCGCCAGGTCTTCGCCGACGTACGCCGGGGCCGCGACGCAGATCGTGATCCCGCCCGGATCGCGCCCGGCCGCCCGGGCGGCGTCCCGGACCGCGCCGACGGTCCAGCGGGCGATGGCCGGGTCGGCGCATTGCAGGATGAAACCGTCCGCGTGTTCGCCGACGGTCCGCAACGCCTTCGGGCCGTACCCGGCCATCCACATTTCCAGCCGTCCGCCGCGAATCCACGGGATCCGGACCGCGGTGTCGTTCATCGTGACCTCGCGGCCCTCGGCGAGATCCTTCACCACGCGCATGCATTCCCGCACGGTGGCCAAAGTGGACGGCGGACGGCCGACCACCCGGTGCGCGGAGTCGCCGCGGCCGATGCCGCACACCGTGCGGTTGCCGAACATGTCGTTGAGCGTCGCGAAGGTCGACGCCATCACCGACCAGTCCCGCGTGCCCGGGCTGGTCACCATCGGGCCCACGACCAGCGCGGACGTCGCTTCGAGGATCCGCGAGTAGATCACGAACGGTTCCTGCCACAGCACGCACGAGTCGAACGTCCAGCCGTACCGGAACCCGGCGTCCTCGGCGGCCTTCATCATCCGCACGACCTCCGCCGCGGGCGGGTCGGTCTGCAGCACGATCCCGAAATCCATCAGGGGGCCCTCAATTCAGATACTGATTGAGTTCGCGGGACAAGAACTTTCCGTGTCCGGGGCTGCCGTGGAAACCATCCGGAGAGACCACGACACGACCGCGCGACAGGACAGTGTGGACCTTCCCGGTGAGCGAAAACCCTTCGTACGCCGAATAGTCCACGTTCATGTGATGGGTCGCCGCGGACAGCGTCTGCGGTGCGGAAGGGTCGTACACCACGATGTCCGCGTCCGAACCCGCCGCGATCACGCCCTTGCGCGGGTACAGCCCGAACATCCGCGCGGGCGTCGCCGAGCACGTCTCGACCCAGCGGCCCAGCGAGATCTCGCCCGCGACGACGCCCTGGTGCAGCAGGTCCATCCGGTGTTCGACGCCGGGCATCCCGTTCGGGATCGCCCGGAAGTCGCCGCGCCCCAGTTCTTTCTGGTCCTTGAAGCAGAACGGGCAATGGTCGGTGGACACCACGGACAGGTCGTTCGTGCGCAGTCCGCGCCACAGGTCCGCCTGGTGCGATTTCTCCCGCAGCGGCGGCGAAGCGACGAACTTGGCGCCCTCGAAATCGGGTTTCGCCAAGTCCTCAATGGACAGATACAGATACTGCGGACAGGTCTCGGCGAAGACGTTCTGCCCGTTGTCCCGCGCCTCGGCGACCGCGGCGAGCGCCTGTGCGGCCGACAAATGCACGATGTACAGCGGGGATCCGGTCACCTGGGCGAGCCGGATCGCTCGCGAGGTCGCCTCGCCTTCCAGTTCGGGCGGCCGGGTCAGGCCGTGCTGCACGGGGTCGGTGTGCCCGGCGGCGACCGCCTGCGCGGCCAGTTCGTCGATCGCGATGCCGTTTTCCGCGTGCATCATGATCGTCGCGCCGATTTCGCGCGCCTGCTGCATAGCGCGCAGGATTTCCCCGTCGGTGGAATAGAAAACGCCGGGGTAGGCCATGAACATCTTGAAACTGCCGACCCCGCCGTCGACGCACGCCCGCATTTCCTTGAGCGAGGAGTCGTTGACGTCCGACACGATCATGTGGAATCCGTAGTCGATCGCGCAGTTGCCGTCCGCTTTGGCATGCCATTTGTCCAGTGTGGACAGCAGGGACGTGCCTTTGGCCTGCACGGCGAAGTCGATGATCGTCGTGGTCCCGCCCCACGCGGCGGCGATGGTGCCGGTCTCGAAGGAATCGACCGAATGCGTGCCGCCGAACGGCATTTCCATGTGCGTGTGCGCGTCGATCCCGCCGGGCAGCACGTACTTCCCGGTCGCGTCGATCGTTTCGTCGCCGGTCAGCGTGCCGGGCGCGCCGACCGCCGCGATGGTTTCGCCGTCCACCAGCACGTCGGCGGCGACCGCGCCGGACGGCGAAACGACTTGTCCGCCTTGAATAAGAGTAGTCATCAGGCCTCCGCGAGCGGGCCGTAGCTGTCCGGGCGGCGGTCGCGGTAGAACTGCCACAGGTCCCGGACCTCGGCGAGCTTGCCCATGTCGAGATCGCGGACCACGATCTCCTCCTCGGTGTCCGACGCCGCGTCACCGACGAGCTGGCCGCGCGGGTCCGCAAAGTACGATTGGCCGTAGAAGTCGTTGTCGCCCAGCGGTTCCACGCCGACCCGGTTGATCGTGCCCACGTAGTACTCGTTCGCCACCGCGGCCGCCGGCTGCTCCAGCCGCCACAGGTACTCCGACAGGCCGCGGCTCGTCGCCGACGGGTTGAACACGATCTGCGCCCCGGCCAGCCCGAGCGCGCGCCAGCCTTCGGGGAAGTGCCGTTCGTAGCAGATGTACACGCCGATCCGGCCGACCGCGGTGTCGAAGACCGGGTAGCCGAGGTTGCCCGGCTTGAAGTAGAACTTCTCCCAGAAGCCCTTCACCTGCGGAATGTGGTTCTTGCGGTGCATCCCGAGGTATTTGCCGTCGGCGTCGATCACCGCCGCGGTGTTGTAGTAGACGCCCGGCTGTTCCTGTTCGTACATCGGCACCACGAGCACCACGCCGTGCCGCTCGGCGACCTCCTGCATGAGCTTCGTGGTGGGGCCGTCCGGGATCGCCTCGGTGTAGGAATAGAAATCGGCGTCCTGAACCTGGCAGAAATAGGGGCCGTAGAACAGTTCCTGAAGGCACACCACCTGTGCGCCCTGCGAAGCCGCCTTGCCGATGGCGTCGACCGCGTTCGCGATCATCGACTCCTTGTCACCCGTCCACCGCTGCTGGATCAAGCCGGCTCGGACCGTGTCAGACACTGGTTTCCTCCTCGTTCCGGTGCGCGTTCAAAGGAAGGCTGAACAGGATGTAGGCGACGAAGGCGCCGACAAATCCCATTGCCCAGTTGTAGTCGTACAAAGGTTTCAGGAACGGAATGAGCCCGTCCGCCGGGAACGGACCGCCGTAGGCGCCGCCGACCGCGAGCACCGCGCCGATCAGGGTCGCGACGAGTGCGCGCCAGTGCCAGCCCGCGGTGAACCAGTACTGCCCGCTCGGCAGGTACAGGTCGGCCAGCTTCAGCCGGGTCCGCTTGACCACCCAGTATCCGGCGACGAGCACCCCGGCGACCGCGCCGAGCAGTCCGCCGTAGAAGCCGAGCCAGGCGAAAATGTAGATGTCCGGGTCGGAGTAGAGCCGCCACGGCTGGATCAGGACGCCGATCACGCCGGTGATCAGGCCGCCGAGCGCGAAGGTGATCCGCTTCGGGAAGGCGTTGGAGAAGTCGTAGGACGGGCTGACGACGTTCGCCGCCAGGTTGGCCGAAATCGTCGCCAGCACCAGCGCGATCAGCGCGACGACCACCACGACCGGGCTGGAGAACTTGTCCGCCAGCTGCGCCGGGTCCCAGATGTCCTGCCCGTAGAGCACGTGCCCGCCGGACGTGGTGAGGATGGCGACGATCGCGATGAACGTCATCGTCGTCGGCAGCCCGAGGATCTGGCCGCGCATCTGCTTGCGCTGGCTGCCGCCGAAGCGGGTGAAGTCCGGCATGTTCAGCGACAGCGTCGACCAGAACGCGATCATCGCCATCAGCGACGGCGCGAACACCTTCCAGAATCCCGGCCCCCAGCCGAGCTTCCCGCTGTCGTGCAGGATCGGGCCGAGCCCGCCCGCCTTCACCAGCACGTAGCCGAGCAGGATCAGGAACCCGACCGACACCAGCGGCGCGGTCCAGTTCTCGAACTTGCGGACCGCCTCCATGCCGCGCCAGATGATCAGCATCTGCAGCAGCCAGAACACCGCGAACGACAGCCACATCGTCCAGTGCTGCCCGGCGATCACCGCCGAATCGCGCCAGCCGGACCCGGCGAGCCGCCCGACGATCACGTAGATCGCCTCGCCGCCCACCCAGGTCTGGATGCCGAACCAGCCGCAGGCGATGAACGCGCGCAGCAACGCGGCGAGGTTCGCGCCGCGCAGGCCGTAGAACGCGCGGGCGAACACCGGGAACGGGATGCCGTATTTGGTGCCGGCGTGGCTGTTGAGCAGCATCGGCGCGAGCACGATCAGGTTGCCGATGGTGATCGTGATCAGCGCCTGCAGCCAGTTCATGCCGAGCGCGATGAGCGACGCGGCCAGTGCGTACGAGGGGATGTTGTGCGCCATCCCCATCCAGAGCGCGAAATAGTTGTAGGTCGTCCAGGTCCGCTTCTCGACCGGGACCGGGGCCAGTTCGTCGTTGAAGAACCGGCTGCCTCGCAGCGCCCGCACGTCGCCGAGGTCCACCCGGCTGTGCTCACGTGTCGTCGGCTCCATTGCGGAATCCTGCGCGCCGGGCGGGGGCCGGGGGCAGAGACAGACTGTTCACTGTTCGGCCGCCCTTGGCGCAGTCTGTCGATTGCGCCGAACCGCGCCGGGATGCATGACGTACGTCACAACCCGCTCGTGACGTCCGGGCAAAACGGCGGAAACATCTCCACCGGATCTCCACATCTCACCCGGATGGCCTCCACGGGGATTGCTTAAAGTCGGCGGCATGGACAACGGGGGAAGACGGGTGCTGGTCGTCGAGGACGACCTCACCATCGCCGCGTCGATCGATGCCCGGCTGAGCGCGGAAGGGTTCTCCGTGACGGTCGCGCACGACGGCCCCGCGGCGGTCGACGCGGAGGCGGCGACCAGTCCCGACCTGGTGGTTCTCGACGTGATGCTGCCCGGTTTCGACGGTCTCGAGGTGTGCCGCCGGATCCAGGCGCGCCGTCCGGTGCCGGTGCTCATGCTCACCGCCCGCGCCGACGAGACCGACCTGCTGGTGGGGCTCGGCGTCGGCGCGGACGACTACCTCACGAAGCCGTTCTCGATGCGCGTGCTGTCCGCGCGGATCCAGGCGCTGCTGCGGCGGGTGGAGCGGTCCTCGGCGGCGGCGGAGGAACGGATCGTGCTGGGGGATCTGGAGATCGACATCGCGGAACGGCGGGTTCGCCGAGGGGGCGAACCCGCCCAGCTGACGCCGATCGAATTCGATCTCCTGGTGCATTTCGCGCGCCGTCCGCGCGCGGTGCAGCCGAGGGAACGGCTGCTGAGCGAGGTGTGGGACTGGGACGTGCACGCGACCGGAGCCGGCACCCGGGCGGTGGACAGCCACATCAAGGCGCTGCGGCGGAAGCTCGGGGCCGACCTGATCCGGACGGTGCACGGGGTCGGGTACGCGCTGGAGGTTCCCGCGTGAAGCCGTTTGTCGCGAAGGCTGTCGATTTCCTGCCGAGACCGCTGGACCGGATCCGGTCGATCAAGCTGAAACTGGCGATCCTGATGGTCGCGTCCGGCGGGATCGCGTTCGCGTTCTTCCGCTACCAGATCGGCTGGCTGCCGCCGCGGACGACGGTGACCGCGGTGGTGATCGCGCTCCTGACGTCGCAGATCCTGGCGCACGGCATGACCAGGCCGCTGCGCGAGATGACGGCGGCCGCGCGGGCGATGGCGAAAGGCGACTACACCCGCCGGATCCGCGCCACCGCCCGCGACGAGGTCGGCTCGCTGGCCGCGGCGTTCAACCAGATGGCCGCCGACCTGTCCACCGCGGACCGGCAGCGCCGCGAACTGGTCGCGAACGTGTCGCACGAGCTCCGGACGCCGATCACCGCGCTGAACGCCGTGCTGGAGAACCTGGTGGACGGCGTCGCTTCGCCGGATCCCGCGACGCTCCGCACGGCGTTGCACCAGACCGAACGCCTGGGACGGCTGGTCACCGAACTGCTGGACCTGTCGCAGATCGACGCCGGAACCTTGCCGCTGGACCGCTCGCAGGTCGACCTCGAAGACCTGCTCGCCGAGGTCGCCGCGGAAGCGGAAGCGATGGCCGCGGCGGCAGGCCGGGGCGTCCGGTTCGCGATCTCGGTGACCCCGTCCGGCGCGACGGTGCCCGCCGACCGGGAACGGATCTACCAGGTGGTGCTGAACCTGCTGGAGAACGCCGCCCGGCACGGCCCGGCCGGGGGAGAGGTGGCGGTGCTGGCGCGGGTCGAGCCCGGGGAGGCGCGGATCGAGGTGCACGACCAGGGGCCGGGGATTCCGGAAGCCGACCGGGACCGGGTGTTCGAGCGGTTCACCCGCGGAGAACGCGCTGGCGGCGGCGGGACCGGGCTGGGCTTGGCGATCGCACGGTGGGTGGTCGAACTGCACGGGGGGACCGTCGCGGTGGTCGATCCGGTGCCTGGCGGAGGTCTTGCTGCTGGCGGCGGGCCTGGGTGCCGGATCCGGGTGACCCTGCCCGCGTGAGCTGCGGGCCGCACTCCCGCTGAGGCACGTGAGGGCCACCCTGAGGGAATCAGATTCCCGCAGGGTTCCCCTCACGTACCGCCGAGGCGCGCGTATCGACAGGTGAGAATCCGCGCTCGCCGCACACACTGTGATTTGCTATCGCGAAGAGAGGTTCCATGTCCGAGCAGGTCCAGAATCACCCCGCGCATGCCGTTCCGCCGTGGGTGGTGCGCATCGTGCGGCAGCCGGGGCCGAGGCCGTTGTTCGAGCGGGCCGAAGCCGCGGTGCCCGTCGGGGCGAAGGTGGCCGCGCTGGCGGTCGCGGTCGTGGCGGCGGTCGTCGTACCGGTGGACCGGCCCGGCATCGGCTGGGTCCTGGCGTTGCTGATCGCGGCCGTGGTGCTCTTGGCGTGCGCGCGGCTGTCTGGGACACGGCAAGGAAAAGCGAGGCGTTGGGGGCAGGCCGGTTGGGCGCTGCTGGCGATCGCGCTGCTCGCGGTGGGAGCCCTGCGCGCGGCCGAATGGTTGTTCGTCTTGTGCGGACTCGCGGCGGCAGTCGCGGCGTCGCTTGCCGTCGTCGGGAAGCGGACTGTGCACGGCACGACGTACGACGTGCTCGCCGTCCCGCTCGAAGCGTTCCGCGCGGTGCCGTGGCTGCTCCGCCGGAGCCCCCGGTCTGGTCGGCGACAGGGGCGGGCCCTCGGCGCGGTTCTGCTGTCCGGGCTGGTCCTGGTGGTGTTCCTGCCGTTGCTGATCACCTCGGACCCTCGCTTCGCGCAGTTCGTCGGCGGCCTCGTCCCGGAGGTGCGTCCCGGCCCGGCCGTCCAAGCCGCGCTGGTGTTCGGAGTGGGCTTCGCGGCGATGGCAGCCGTCTTCCTGATCGCCGCGGATCCCTTGCCCGCAAGGGAAAACCGGACGACGACGGTCGGCGACCGGTTGTCCTGGACATCCCTGCTGGGCACCTTGTCGGTGCTGTTCACCGCGTACGTCGGCGTGCAAGCGGCGGCCCTTTTCGGCGGCACGGACTACGTCCTCCGCACCGACGGCCTCACCTCGGCGGACTACGCCCGCGGCGGTTTCTGGCAACTCTGCGCCTGCACCGTGCTGACCCTCGGCATCGTCGCCGCGGCCCTGCGCTGGGCCCCGAAAGCCACCCGCGCCGACCGGACGGTGTTGCGGGCGCTGCTCGGCGCGCTGACTGTGCTGAGCTTGGTCGTGGTGCTGTCCGCGTTGAGTCGCATGTGGACCTACCAGCAGGCTTACGGATTCACCGTGCTGCGGCTGCTGGTGGAGGTGTGCGAGATCTGGCTGGGCGTGGTGTTCGTCCTGATCGGGGCGACGCTGGGCACGCTCCGCGCGGGCTGGCTTCCCCGCGCGGCGATCGCGACTGCTGCCGTGGCGCTGCTGGGATTGGCCGCGGCGAACCCGGAAGCGGCGATCACGACCGCCAACCTGGACCGGGCGGCGCAGGGCAAGCCGCTCGATCTCCGCTACCTGCGCCAGTTCTCCGCCGACGTGGCCCCGGTCGTGGCGGAACGCCGTCCCGACGCGGCTTGCCTGCTGCGCCCGATCGCCCGTGCGCTGCCCGACGATGCTTGGCCTGCCTGGAACCTGAGCCGTTCCCGGGCCCGGGAGATCCTCCGGGCCCAGGGCCCGTGCGAATGACGGGTCAGCTCCGGGGCACCGTCAGCCGCCAGTCGACCAGGGGGTTCTCGTCGGGGTTCTCGGCATCCGGGAGGTGCTCGGAGCGGCGCACCGCGCAGCGATGGCGCACCAGGTCGCGGCGCTCCGCCGGGGTCAGGTCCGCGTCTCCGAACGGGCTTTCCCCGTCGATGTCCGCGTTCGCGTCGACGTTGAACCGGTAGGCGTCCGCGGTCAGGTAGTCGCGGCGGAAATCGGTCTTCCACTGCGAATTGTGCCCCCAGCCGAGCGATCCGTCGCTGGTCGGCCGATGGCGGCGGAGGAACGAATCCTCCAGTGCCGACCGGTCCGCGATCCCCGCTGTCGCGTGCCTTTCCCCGGCCCGCACGACGACCCCGGCCCGGCCGAACAGCAGTTCGCCGAGCATGAGGCACGGCCACTGTTCGCCGGCGAGCTCGATCGGCTCGTCCGGATCATCGCTCTGGTCGACGGCCGCGATCTCGTGGAAAAACGGATCGAACCGGGCGACTTCCATCCGTCGCATGCCCAGCGCGGAGAAAAAGCCGACGTACTCGTCCGCGGTGACGCGCACTTCGTGGTCGGGCAAGTGCAATCGGTGCGCCCACGGCGTTGCGGCTCCGTCCGGGAGGCCGGGCTGGAAGCCCAGCAGCAGGAGATCGCTGATCCGGTGGAGCGCATACGCTTGCTCGAGCAGATCGCCCCAGACGTATTCCGTCCGCTGCCATTCTCCGCAGACCGCCAGCGGGGCCAGCATCTCGCGCGCATCGGCGGCATGCTCGCCGAGCCACGGGGACAGCACGTCGGAGAACACTGCCGAGCCGGTGTATTCGTGCACCGCGAAGTACAGCTCGCGCAGGGTCGTCGGGGTCATCACGACGACGCAGCCTACGGAGGACAGCGTCGGCGTCCCACCGAATTTCCCGCTGCGGCAACCGATTCCGGGCCGCCGGAACCGATCGCCGCGGCCAGGGCCTACAGCGCGAAGACCCCGTTCGACTGGCTGTCCGCCGCGCACTTGTTCGGGTACGTCGCCCGGTACGTGACCCGGGTGCCGTGCCAGCTGCCCAGCGCGGTGACGTCCACGGGGGAGTAGATCATCGTGCACTTCTGCCGGTGCGGGGTGATGCGGGCGAAATCGCCGTCGACCGCGGCGAGGGTCGCGCAGGCGGTGTCGCGGTGGCGGTGCGTGCCGCCGGTGGGGTCGCAGGTGAGGGACGCGCTTGTGACGCGCCCGGAGGTCTCGTGCACGGTCAGCTGCAGCACGGACTCCGGGACGTGCGGTGCGGCCAGGCCGCCGAACCCGATCACGGCCGCTGCGACCGGAGCGAAGGAAGAGAACACCATACGAGGGATATCGGCACCGCGAACCCGATCACTGTGCTCCTCGTCCGGGTGGGTTTTCCTCGCTCGGACGGGTGGCGGCGCCGAGGTCGTGCGCGAGCAATGCCACGTACAGCGACAACATCGACTCCGGATCTTCCAGTCGCACTCCCAGCACCTGTTCGATGCGGGCGAGTTGCTGGTAGTACGCCGTCCGCGAGGTGTGGGCGGCGACGGCCGCGGCGGACTTGTTGCCGCCGTGCGCGCAGTAGTGCCGCAGCGCTGGGACGAGGCGACTGCCCGACGCAGCGTCGCGTTCGAGGAGCGGGCCCAGTTCTCGCGCGGCGAAGGCGTGTACGCGCTCGTCGTCGGCGAGAAGGTGCAGGAGGCCGCGTAGCCGAACGTCCTTGAGACGGTGCAACGGTTGTCCGTCATCTTCGTCGAGGGCGGCGGCAGCGACGTGTGCGGCTTCGACCAAAGTGCGTTGTGCTTCAGCGGGTCCGGTGACAGTCGTGCCTACGCCGAGCGCGGCCGGCGCGGAAGCGCGCGCGTCGTGGATGTCGGTGGCTAGGCGCTGAAGTACGGCGTCAGCGTTGGCTTCCGGCGAGAGTGCGAGAAGCGCGCGTACGGCAGTCTCGTCCGTCGAAACCAACGCGGACACCTTCGCCCGGCGTGTGGCGAGCGCGGTCGCTTCGGCCAGCTCGCGCAACAGTGGCGGCGTAGACAGCGTCGGGCGCGTAGTCGCAGTGATGCGTGGCCTTACCGCCAGTCCGACCAGCTGTCGTCCAGTCAGCGGCACGGCGAGCGCAGAAGAGCGCGCGAGGATCTCCGCGGTCGGCGCGGGCGAATTCAGCAGCTCGGTCAACACCGCACGGTGCGCTTGCCGTTCGAGGGTGTCGGAGTCGCGCGCGACCAGACGGTGCACCGCGAGCGCGGACGCGGCTCGTTCGGCGACCACCTGGTACCGATGCGGTGGCGGCTCGGCGCACACGAGCACCAGCCGGCCCCAGTCGTGGCCGCGCGCGCCGACCACGGTGACCAGCCAGCCCGCCGCCGAGTGGTACCCGGTGCGCTCGCCGACCTGCACCACTCGCGACCGCGCAGGCCAGCCGATCAGCAATTCGCCCGGATCCGTGCCCGCCGTGTCGTAGGCGAGGACTTCGTGTTCCAGCGTCTCCAGCACGACCGGCTGCTCGGTCAATCGCGCCACCTCGGCCAGCACCGCGGCGGGCTCAGCTCCCGCGACGGTCAATGACGTGAACGTCTCGTGCACCCGCTCCGCCGCCCGCAGCTCAGCGAGCTGCGCGTCCACGATCATCCCGTTCACTGCCTCGGTCACCGCGACGTAGCGCGTCTCGCGGGACAGCGTCACGAGCGGCAATCCGCGCTGCTCAGCCGCCGTGACCAGGGCGCGCGGCAGCCGGTCGTTCCAGTGCCGCACCAGCTCGACCACCAGGCCCGCGACGCCCACCTCGGCGAGATCGGCGACGTACCGGGTCAGCGTCGCGTCGTCGTCCGGGAGCGCGACCCCCGTGGTGAGCACGAGTTCTCCGCCGCGCAGCAGATGCGCGATGTCGGCGACCTCGGCCGCGTGCGCCCAGCGCACCCGCCGTTCGAGCCCGGTGCTGCCCGCGACCACGCGCGGACACCCTTGGCGCAGCACCGGCAACGCGAGCGCCTCGGCGACGGTCGGGTACATCGGTCCCCCTTGCTGGCCGGCAGGGCACAGACTGTACGGCGGAGAGGGGTAGTCCGTACACGTTGTCGATGGCGGACCCGCCCGTCTCGCCCGGAGACTCGGGGGCACCCGACCGGAAGGAGCGGACGTCGTGACCGACCGCATCAGCCATTGGATCGACGGCAAGCCGGTCGTCGGCACCGGACGCACCGGCGACGTGTACGACCCGGCGACCGGCCAGGTCAGCGCGCAGGTGGACTTCGCGGGGCCGGCCGAGGTGGACCAGGCGGTAGCCGCCGCGGCCGCTGCCTTGCCGGGCTGGCGGGGCACGTCGCTCGCCGGGCGCACGCGGGTGCTGTTCGCCTTCCGGGAGCTGCTCCAGGCGCGCAAACACGAGCTGGCGAAGATCGTGACGAGCGAGCACGGCAAGGTCGAATCGGACGCCGCGGGCGAGGTCGCGCGCGCGATCGAGAACGTCGAATACGCGTGCGGCGCGGCGCAAATGCTCAAGGGCGGGTTCAGCGAGAACGCCTCCACCGGCGTCGACGTGTACTCGATCGCGCAGCCGCTCGGCGTGGTCGGCGTGATCTCGCCGTTCAACTTCCCGGCGATGGTGCCGCTCTGGTTCGTGCCGAACGCGCTGGCGTGCGGCAACACCGTCGTGCTCAAGCCGAGCGAGAAGGACCCGTCCGCGGCGCTGTTCATCGCGGAGCTTCTTGCCGAAGCGGGCCTGCCGTCCGGTGCGTTCAACGTGCTGCAGGGCGACAAAGTCGCGGTCGACGGACTTCTCGCGCACCCGGACGTCAAGGCGATCTCCTTCGTCGGTTCGACCCCGATCGCCCGCTACGTCTACGAAACCGGCACCAGCCACGGAAAGCGCGTCCAGGCGCTGGGCGGGGCGAAGAACCACATGGTCGTACTGCCGGACGCCGACCTCGACCTGGCCGCGGACGCCGCCGTGTCCGCCGGTTTCGGCTCGGCGGGCGAACGGTGCATGGCGGTTTCGGTCGTGGTCGCCGTCGAGCCGATCGCGGACGAACTGGTGGCCAAAATCGTGGACCGGATGCGGAAACTGCGCGTCGGGGACGGCCGCAAACCGTCGTCGGAGATGGGCCCGCTGGTGACCAGGGCACACCACGAGCGAGTTTCGTCCTATGTGGACACCGGCGTGGCCGAAGGCGCGGAACTCGTGATGGACGGCCGGGGCGTGGAGGCGGACGGCGAGAACGACGGATTCTGGCTGGGCCCCACGCTTTTCGACCGCGTCACGCCCAGTATGGCGGTGTACACCGACGAGATCTTCGGCCCCGTCCTGTCCGTCGCCCGAACGACGAGCTTCGACGACGCGCTGGCGCTCATCAACGCCAACCCGTACGGCAACGGAACCGCCATCTTCACCGGCGACGGACGCGCGGCACGCCGCTTCCAGAACGAGGTCGAGGTAGGCATGGTAGGCGTCAACGTCCCCATCCCGGTGCCCGTCGGGTACTACTCGTTCGGCGGCTGGAAGGACTCGCTGTTCGGCGACACGCACGCCTACGGACCAGAGGGATTCCACTTCTTCACGCGGACGAAGGTGGTCACATCGCGGTGGCCCGACACCTCGCACGCGGGGGTGAATCTGGGGTTCCCGAAGAACTCGTGACCCGGGCTCACCACACGCCGTTTTCGCCGACGATGCTCGCCACCGTGCCGCTGTTCCCGAGCAGGCACACCGCGATGACTCGCTCAGCTGCCAGCCGTTTGCCCCGGGCCGGATTGACCGTGTGGGTGCGGCCGCCCACGCGGAGCTGCCATTTCTCGATCGTCCCCGGGCCGCGCGGAGTGTGCTTCAACCCGACCGGATAGTCGTCGGTGATCGGGCCGGTGCCGAAATCATGCACCGGCCCGGGCACGACCGTCAGCGGCGCGCGGCAGTCGGCGAACTGCCGCCGCCCGAACCGGATCGCCAGCACGAGGATGACCAGGGCGACCGCCACCGCCACCAGCGCGGACGCGGTGAAGCCGGATTTGGCGACCGCGACGACCGCGATCGCCACCTCGATCGCGACGAACACCCAGATCGCCCAGAAGAACCAGCCGAGGACCTCGCCGCGCTGGCTCCGGTGCAGCCTCCCGGCGAGATTGGCGGCGGCGACCTCGCCGGGATCGGCTTTCGCGGTCACGCGGCGACCACGTTGACCAGGATTTTGCTGCGCGGGGTGAGGATCGCGGCGTTCGTGCGGTTGCCGAGCACACGCTGCCGCATGTCGTAGTCGAGCCGGTACGTCTTGCCGTGCACGACGAGATAAGTGAACTTGATCCGGTCGGTCATCTCGTACAGGTACATCGCGTGCTGTCCGCGCGGGGGGATCTTGGTGACGTGCCCGTAGTCGTGCGTCCAGCCGGGCACTACGTCGAGTTTGCCGCTGCGCACCTCTGCCAGTCGTCGCCAGATAAGTCGCCCGGGGAGCACGGCGAGCGCGAGGAAGAGCACCGTCAGCAGGTACACCGGCCAGTTCATCGACCAGTACGAGACCGGCGGGGTGCCGAGGTCGGTGTTCACCGCGTTCAGGCTCCGCAGTGCGTCGCCGCTCACGCCGATTCCGATCGGTGCCAGGACCGCGGCGGCGACGAACAGGACGATCCACACGACAGCCATCGAGAAGCCCGCGTTCAGGATCATTGTCCGCTGAGACGGATGCAGCCGGCCTTCCCGGTTGGCCTGGTCGGCGGCCGCCTGCACGGTTTCGCTGCTCACTCTCCAGTGCCGCCTTCGCCTTCGCCGGAGCCGCCTTCGGCCTTCTCGTGCTCCTTCTTGTAGGCCTCGGAGCCCTCGGCGTACCGGTCGTACTGCTCGTTCTCCTGCCTCCGGACTTCGGTGCCCGCTCCTGTGTAGTCGGCCATGGTGAACGGCGGCCGACCTCCCTCTTTCTGCCATTCCTGGAGCTTGAAGAACTTCCGCCCGTCCTCCGAATACGTCTCACCGGCGTGTTCGAAGTGCTCGCGGCCCGGCACCTTCTCCTTGGCCGAGTTGGTCCAGCGCTCGGCCTTGTCCGCGGCGCTCTCGGCCTTGCCCGCCTGCTTGAGGTCGCCGGCCTTCTTCTCCAGACCGGCAGCGATGTCCACGCTCTTGTCCGTGACCTTGCCCGCCGCCTTGCCGGCCTTCCGCAACGCGTTTGCCGCCTGCTCGATGGCGGCCTTCGACTTGCCCGCGCTCTCCGCGAGCTTGTCCAGCTTCTCCACGACCTTCGCGATCCGGGTGCCGATCTTCTCCGCCAGGATCCCGCCCTCGACGACGGTGTCGGCGATGAACGCGGCGACCGTGCCGCCGAAGGTGCACCACGACGACGCCAGCGCGGCGATGCCCTTGATGATCAACTCGCCGACGAACGACGAGATCATGTCGCGGATCAGCCCACGCTCGGTGCCGACCAGCGCGGCGGCCACGTTCATCCCGGTGGACGCGGCGCTCGCGTGCCCGGCCACGCCCCGAAGCGCGTTTGCGTAGTCCTTCGCGGTCTTCTGGTATGCCTCGCCGCCCTGGCCTTGGAAGTTCGGGGCGACCTTGCTCGCGGCCTGGTCGTACTGGTCCGCGCTCTCGGTCAGCTGCTTCGAGATGTTCGACCAGGTCACTGCCTTGGCGGTGACGGCCTCCGGGTTGCCCGCGAGCTGGTCGAGGCCTTCCTTGAGGAAGCTGATGTGTTCGATCAGCCAGCCCACCCCGGCGCTGGCCAGCGTGCCCAGCGGGTCCATCGCGGCGCCGAGCAGGTCGAGGCCGTCAGTGACGACGTCCACGCCGAAGTTGCCCCAGTCGCCGTGCCGGGCGTCGGTGAGCGTCGCCGCGACGTCGTTGAGCATGCCGGAGCCGGAGGTCTGGGCGTTGAGGTTGTCCAGCTCGTTCGAGGACGACCCCATGTTCGTGGTCAGGCCGCTCGGCGACTCCGACTTCGCGACCAGCGGGTTTTCCTGCGTCTCGGTCATTCCGGCAGCTCCTTGCCGAGGCCGTTGATGTGGCCGACGGTCTGCTTCTCGTGGTTGTCGTAATGATCGTGCGCCTGCTGCAGCCGGTCCGCGATGTCGTCGGCCTTGCCCGCCACGTCCTCGACGAAGGAGGAAGCGATCGACATCCAGATCTGCAGCGGCATCGCGAACACCTGGCCGACGATGCCGAACGCGTCGTCGCCGAACGTCTGCCCGGACTCGGTGGCCTGCGCCGCGGTGTGCACGCCCGCCGCGATGTCCTCGACCTCGCCCTTGTGCGCGCGCAGCGCCGGGAGGTCGACCTTCGATCCGTCTGCCATCAGTTCCTCCCCAGGAACGAGCCGCCGCCGTAGTAGTCGTCGTCGTCCGTCGGGTCCGGCGCCGGGCGGGCGGGGCGCGCGGGACGGGACGGCGGAGCGGTGGGAGGCGCGGAATCGTCCTGTGCGTCGAAAAATTGCGGCTGCGGCGGTGCGGGCGGGGCCGTTTCCTCCGGAACTTCCGGTTCCGGGATCTGTTCTTCGAGGAATTTCATCGCGTCGCTGTTCTCGCCGATCACCGGAGCCATGATCGCGGTCAGCTGCTGCGCCGCCTGGGCCTGGGCGCGTCGGGCGGTGGCCAGGACGGCGGCCGCGAGGGCGGCGCGGGGCATCTCGTCCGCGCGGGAGCCGAACTGGAGTTCCTGCAGCGCACCGGCGGTGTTGACGGTCGCGGTGACCGCGCCGTCCTGGCTCGTCGCGGTCGCCGACACGTGCTTCAGCCGTTCCTGGGCCTCCGCGGCCCG
The DNA here is from genome assembly GCF_004522315.1 of Amycolatopsis sp. CFH S0740. Lineage (NCBI taxonomy): Bacteria > Bacillati > Actinomycetota > Actinomycetes > Pseudonocardiales > Pseudonocardiaceae > Amycolatopsis > Amycolatopsis sp. CFH S0740. The sequence goes on from NZ_SDLS01000028.1 coordinate 69,765, forward strand.
CTGCCGGATTTCGGCGATTTCGGGAGAAAGTGCGTTCATGTCGGCCACTGCTTTCGGATCGAGTGGTTCATAGTCTTTCCGAGGCAGAAAACCGGGTTCCGGTTCCCCGTGCAAGCGAAGTTCCGAGTTGCCCGGTTCGTCGCTATTAAAAATTGTTTGCCAGCCTTTTACTCCCGCTCGCCCGGACCGGAGGGCGCGCCGGGCACCGCCGGGTCCGTAAACTCGTTGTGAGTAGCAGGAGGACCGCGAAGGAGGTGCCGGTGGCGAACACGGACGAGCGTCGCTTCGAGGTGCTGCGCGCGATCGTCGCCGACTATGTCTCGAACCAGGAGCCGGTCGGGTCGAAGACGATCGTCGAGCGGCACAACCTGGGCGTTTCCAGTGCCACCGTGCGCAACGACATGGCCGCCCTGGAAGAAGAGGGGTACATCGCCCAGCCGCACACCAGCGCGGGCCGGATCCCGACCGACAAGGGGTACCGGCTGTTCGTCGACCGGCTTTCGGAGATCAAGCCGCTGTCGGCCGCCGAGCGGCGCGCGATCACCAGCTTCCTCGACTCCGGCACCGACCTCGACGACGTGCTGCGCCGGTCGGTCCGGCTGCTCGCGCAGCTCACCCGCCAGGTCGCGGTGGTGCAGTACCCGATGCTCACCAACACCGTGGCGCGCCACCTCGAGGTGGTCCCGCTCACGCCCGCGCGGCTCATGCTCGTGCTGATCACCGACTCCGGCCGGGTCGACCAGCGCACCGTCGACCTCGGCGACGTGGTCACCGAGGAGACCGTGCTGCGGCTGCGCACCGTGCTCAACGGCGCGCTCGCCGGGCGGCGGCTGGCCGACGCGGCGGCGAACGTGGCGGAGCTGCCCGAGGGCGCTCCGCCGGACCTGCGCGACCACCTCACCCGGATCTGCACCACGCTGGTCGAATCGCTGGTCGAGCACCCGGAAGAGCGGATCGTGCTCGGCGGCACCGGCAACCTCACCCGCAACGTCGCGGACTTCCCCGGGTCGCTGCGCCAGGTGCTCGAGGCGCTCGAGGAACAGGTGGTGGTGCTGAAGCTGCTCGCCGCCGCCCGCAACCCCGGTGCGGTCACCGTGCTCATCGGTGAGGAAAATGAGGACGAGCAGATGCGCAGCACCTCGGTCGTGTCCATCGGCTACGGCCGGGACGACATGCTGCTCGGGGGGATGGGCGTCGTCGGGCCGACCAGGATGGACTACCCCGGCACGATCGCGGCGGTCCGAGCGGTCGCCAACTACGTGGGGCAGATCCTGTCCGGCCGCTGACCGGCGGCAGGCCGGGGACGTGGCGGAACACGAAGGAGAAGGCAGAGCAACGTGGCGAGGGACTACTACGGGATCCTCGGGGTGGCCAAGAACGCGAGCGATCAGGAGATCAAGCGCGCGTACCGCAAGCTGGCCCGTGAGCTGCACCCCGACGTGAACCCGTCGGAGGACGCCCAGCACCGCTTCGGCGAGGTGACCACCGCGTACGAGGTGCTCTCCGATCCGCAGAAGCGCAAGATCGTCGACCTCGGCGGCGACCCGATGGACGGGGGCGGCCGCGGCGGAGGCGGCGGCGACCCGTTCGCGGGCTTCGGCGGGCTCGGCGACATCATGGACGCCTTCTTCGGCGCCGCGGGCGGAGGCGGCGGACGGGGCCGCGGGCCGCGCAGCCGCGTGCAGCCCGGCTCCGACGCGCTGATCCGGCTCGGCCTCACCCTCGAGGAGTGCGCGACCGGCGTCGACCGCGAGATCACCGTCGACACCGCGATCGTCTGCGACCTGTGCCGCGGCGCGGGCACCGCCGAGGGCACCAGCACCAAGACCTGCGACACCTGCGGCGGGGCCGGCGAGGTCCAGTCCGTGCAGCGGTCGTTCCTCGGCCAGGTCGTCACCGCGCGCCCGTGCCCGGTGTGCCGTGGCTTCGGCGAGGTCATCCCCGACCCGTGCCGCCAGTGCGGCGGCGACGGCCGGATCCGGTCGCGGCGCGGCGTCACCGCGAAGATCCCGCCCGGCGTCGGCGACGGCATGCGGATCCGGCTGTCCGGCCAGGGCGAGGTCGGCCCCGGCGGCGGCCCGGCGGGCGACCTCTACGTCGAGATCGACGAGGCCCCGCACGAGGTGTTCGTCCGCGAGGGCAACGACCTGCACTGCAACTTCCGCATCCCGATGACCACCGCGGCGCTCGGCGCGACGGTCCCGATCGCCACCCTGGTCGACGGCGACTACGAACTCGACATCGAGCCCGGCACCCAGCCCAACACCGAACTGGTGCTCACCGGCAAGGGCATGCCGCGGCTGCGCTCGTCCGGCCGCGTCGACGGCCGCGGCGACCTGCACGTGCACATCGACGTCGTGGTGCCCACCAAACTCGACGAGGCCCAGCGCGACCTCCTCGTCGACCTGGCCCAGCAGCGCGGCGAAGAGGTCCCGACGCTCGCCGCCAACGGCAGCAAGCACGGCGGCCTGTTCTCCAAGCTCCGCGCGAAGAACCGCTGACTGTGCCGGACACCACACTGCCGGTCTTCCTCGCCCCGGCGGTGCCCGCCGAAGGACGGGCGCTGCTCGACGGCGAGGAAGCCCGGCACGCGGCCACCGTGCGTCGGCTGCGCGTGGGGGAGCAGCTCGTGCTCTCCGACGGCGCCGGCGCGATGGCCCGCTGCGCGGTGGACGCCGTCGAAGCGGGCCGGGCGGCCTCGGTCACGCTCACCGTTCTCGAGCGCTGGCAAGAAGAACCGCCCGCGCTGCGCGTCCACGTCGCCCAGGCCCTCGCCAAGGGCGACCGCGGGGAATTGGCCGTCGAACTGGCCACCGAAGCCGGCGCGGACGCGATCGTGCCCTGGCGCGCCGCCCGCAGCGTCGCCCGCTGGGACGACGGACCCCGCGGCGAGAAAGCCCTCGCCCGCTGGCGCGCCACGGCCCGCTCAGCCGCGAAACAAGCCCGCCGCGCCCACGTTCCCGCCGTCGCGGAGCCAGTCGGCACCCGCGAGCTCGCGCAGCTGGCCGCGACGATGTCCGCGACGCTCGTCCTCGAATCCGGCGTCACCAGCAAACTCACCGACCTCGACCTCCCCGACGGCGGCGACCTCCTCCTCGTCGTCGGCCCCGAAGGCGGCATCACCGACGACGAACTCGCCGCCCTCGAACAAGCCGGAGCCACCACGGTCCGCCTCGGCCCGACCGTCCTCCGCACCTCCACCGCGGCCGCCGTCGCACTGGGCGCACTCGGCGTCCTCACCGGCCGCTGGCACTGACCGCCCGGCACCCGCGAAACCCGGCAGAACCCCTAAACATCCGCACCAGGTGATGGCGCGCCGCAGCCCCGCCAGCTACTCTGCTTCGCAAGCGTGGGAACACGAGGGTTTCAGCCCGCCCCGAGGCGGGCATTACCCTTGAGTACGCGAACCCATACCCCGCCGGGCACCTCCCCCCTCGGTCCGGCGGAGCCGCGGCGGCGGTGGAGCGACCCCCAGGCTCCACCGCGCCGCGGCGTCTTCGAATCGCTGGCGCGATTCTTCGCCGCCGCTGGTTCCGCCATTACTCCCGGGGGGCCGAGCCCCCCGGACCCCCACGGTGCAGTGGTTGCGTGTCGTGCGTTCGTCGCCTTGGCGAGTGGGGGTTTGTAGGGTGTCGCGTATGAGCGATGCGGCGGAGACGTTGTTCGAGCGGATTATTGCTGGGGAGATTCCGGCGGACGTCGTGTATCAGGACGACGCCACGTTTGCGTTTCGGGACATCAATCCGCAGGCGCGGGTGCATGTGCTCGTGGTGCCTCGGAAGCGGTATCGGAACGTCGGGGAGTTGGCGGAGGCGGATCCGGAGTTGCTGTCCCAGGTGTTGTTGACGGCGCGGAAGGTTGCGGAGATCGAGGGGATCTCTGGCAGCGGGTATCGGGTGGTTTTCAACACTGATGCCGATGCCGGGCAGACGGTGTTTCATGTGCATGCCCATGTGCTCGGCGGGGAGCAGCTCGGGTTGTTCGGGAAGCCGCAGGCCGGGGTGCACTGAAACCGGGCTGCGAGCGGGTGTCGGGGACAAGTAGCATCTATGGGGTCCCTGTACGTCGACTTGCGAAGTGCGCAGAAAGCAGGACCGAGGCCACGTGGCCGGAACTGAGACGGGTGGAGCCGCCCGACCTGACAATCGGGTATCGGCCGAGGCACAGGTTCGATTCCCGATCCCGGAGGCGGCTCAGCTGAGCCTGCTGGGGTCCCGGGACGAGAACTTGCGGGTGGCCGAAGAACTGCTGGCTGCTGACGTGCACGTGCGCGGCAACGAGGTCACGCTGACCGGTGCCGCTGCTGATGTGGCGTTCGCGGAGCGGGTCTTCACCGAGCTGGTGCAGCTCGCCGGCGGCGGGCAGCAGGTCGGGCCGGACACGGTGCGGCGGACTGTGGGGATGCTGTCCAGCGGCGACGCGTCGCCCGCGGAGGTGCTGAGCCTCAACATCGTGTCGCGGCGCGGGAAGACCATCCGGCCCAAGACGCTGAACCAGAAGCGGTACGTCGACGCGATCGACAAGCACACGATCGTTTTCGGGATCGGGCCCGCCGGTACCGGCAAGACGTATCTCGCGATGGCGAAGGCAGTGCAGGCGTTGCAGGCCAAGCAGGTCACGCGGATCGTGCTGACGCGTCCGGCGGTCGAGGCCGGCGAGCGGCTCGGGTACCTGCCGGGCACCTTGAACGAGAAGATCGACCCGTATCTGCGGCCGCTTTACGATGCGCTGCACGACATGGTCGAACCGGAGTCGATTCCGCGGCTGATGCAGGCTGGGACGATCGAAATCGCACCGCTCGCATATATGAGGGGTAGAACGCTGAATGACGCGTTCATCATCCTCGACGAGGCGCAGAACACCACGCCCGAGCAGATGAAGATGTTCCTCACCCGCCTCGGGTTCGGCGCGAAGATCGTCGTCACCGGCGACATCACCCAGATCGACCTCCCCGGCGGGCAGCGCAGCGGGCTCCGCGTCGTGCGCGACATCCTCAGCGGCGTCGAGGACCTGCACTTCGCCGAGCTCACCAGCCAGGACGTCGTCCGGCACAAACTGGTCGGCGACATCGTCGACGCGTACGAGAAGTGGCAGGCCGTGCAGGACGCGCAAGAGCAGCAGGCCGGCGGCTGGAAAGGCACCCGCCGATGAGCATCGAGATCGCCAACGAATCCGGCGTCGACGTCGACGAGGCGTCCATCGTCTCCGCCGCCCGCTACACGCTGGAGAAAATGGAGGTCAGCCCGCTCGCCGAGCTGTCCATCCTGTGCGTCACCCTCGAGGTGATGGAAGACCTCCACGAACGCTGGATGGACCTGCCCGGGCCCACCGACGTCATGGCCTTCCCGATGGACGAACTCGACTCCTCGCGCCGCCCCGACGCGCCCGACTCGTCCCCGGCGCTGCTCGGCGACATCGTGCTCTGCCCGGCGTTCGCGAAAGACCAGGCGAAAACCGCGGGCCACCGGCTGATCGACGAACTGCACCTGCTCACCGTCCACGGCTGCCTGCACCTCCTCGGCTACGACCACGCCGAACCCGCCGAGGAACGCGAGATGTTCGGGCTGCAGAAGCGGATCCTCGGCGAATTCCAGGCCGCGGTCGCCGCGCACCAGGCCCGCGACGCGCAACGCGACGTCGACGACCGCGTGCTCGGCATCGCCGGGCTCGACGCGCCGCGGCCCGGGGAAACGCCCTAGGCTCCGACGATGGGAAACCCCCCGGCACAGGTGGTCATCGCGGTGACGCTGGTGCTGCTCGCGGGCGTGTTCGCCGCCGCGGACGCCGCGGTCGGCACGGTGTCGCAAGCCCGGGTCGACGGCCTCGTCCGCAACGGCCGCGTCGGAGCCCGCCAGCTCGCCGCGGTCGTCGCCGAACGCCGCAGGCACATCAACCTGCTGCTCCTGCTCCGGCTGGCCTGCGAACTCACCGCCACGGTGCTGGTCACCGTGTCCTTCGTCGCCTGGTTCGACCGGCTGTGGCTCGCCATCCTGGTGTCCGCGGTCGTCATGGTCGTGGTCAGCTACGTCCTCATCGGCGTCGGCCCGCGCACCATCGGCCGCCAGCACCCGTACCGCGTCGGCACGATCGTCGCCGGGCCGGTCCGCGCCCTCGGCACGGTTCTCGGCCCGCTGTCGCGGCTGCTGATCGTGCTCGGCAACGCGATCACCCCCGGCCGCGGCTTCCGCGAAGGCCCGTTCACCTCCGAGGTCGAACTGCGCGAACTCGTCGACCTCGCCCAGGAACGCGGCGTCGTCGAGGACTCCGAACGCGAGATGATCCACTCGGTGTTCGAACTCGGCGACACCGTCGCCCGCGAGGTCATGGTGCCGCGCACCGAGATCGTGTGGATCGAACGCACCAAAACCGTGCGCCAGGCCCTCGCGCTCGCGCTGCGCACCGGCTTCACCCGGGTCCCGGTGATCGACGATTCGGTGGACGACATCGTCGGCGTGGTCAACATCAAAGACCTCATGCCCGAGTACATGGGCCCGGACGGGCCGAGCACGGTCGTCGGCGCGGTGATGAACCCGGCGAGCTTCGTGCCCGACTCCAAACGGCTCGACGAGCTGCTCAAGGAAATGCAGCGCACGCACAACCACATGGCGATCGCGGTGGACGAGTACGGCGGCACCGCCGGCCTGCTCACCATCGAGGACATCCTCGAGGAGATCGTCGGCGAGATCACCGACGAATCCGACGCCGACGAACGCCCCGAGGTCGAGGAGCTCGAGGACGGTTCGGTCCGCGTGTCGTCCCGGCTCGGCGTCGACGACCTCGGCGAACTGTTCGGCATCGACCTCGAAGACCACGACGTGGAGACCGTGGGCGGGCTGCTTGCCGAGCGACTGGGTAGGGTCCCGCTGCCGGGTGCCGAAGCCGAGGTCGCCGGTCTTCGGCTGTTCGCCGAAGGGGGCAAGGACCGCCGCGGCCGGATGCGCATCACCTCCGTGGTCGTCCGGCCGTCGTCGGCGCGCCCGCGCACCCGCCCGCCCCAGCCCGAAGAGCACGACAGGAGAGTCGAACATGCCTGACCTCGACGCCGAGGACCAGAAGCTGGTCACGCTGGCCCGTTCGGCCCGCGCCCGCAACGGCGCGGACGAAGGCGCCGCGGTCCGCGACACCGACGGCCGCACCTACGCCGCGACCACGGTCGACCAGCCGTCGTTCAAGCTCACCGCCGTGCAGGCCGCCGTCGCCGCCGCGCTGTCCAGCGGAGCCGAAGGCCTCGAAGCCGCCGCCGTGGTCACCGCGGACGCGCTGGTCGCCGAGGCGTCCGTGCACGCGGTCCGCGACGTGACCAAGACCGCGCCGATCATCTTCGCCGACCCGTCCGGCGCCGTGGTCGAGGTGCTGCAGTCGTGACCGAACCGCACCGCTCCGGTTTCGCCTGCTTCGTCGGCCGCCCCAACGCGGGCAAATCGACGCTCACGAACGCGCTCGTCGGCACGAAGGTCGCGATCACCTCCAGCAAACCGCAGACCACCCGGCACGCCATCCGCGGCATCGTCCACCGCGACGACGCGCAGCTGGTGATCATCGACACCCCGGGCCTGCACCGTCCGCGCACTCTGCTCGGCCAGCGGCTCAACGACATCGTGCACGAGACCTGGTCCGAAGTGGACGTCGTCGGGTTCTGCGTGCCCGCCAACGAAAAAGTCGGCCCCGGCGACCGGTTCATCGCCGCCGAGCTGAAGAAGATCGCCCGGCGCACCCCGGTGATCGGCATCGTCACCAAGACCGACCTCGTGAAGCCGGAGCAGGTCGCCGAGCAGCTGGTCGCGCTGCAAGAGGTGATGGAGTTCGCCGACCTCGTGCCGGTGTCCGCCGTGGACGGTTTCCAGGTGCAGACGGTCGCCGACCTGCTGGTGCAGCGGCTGCCCGAAGGCCCGCAGCTGTACCCGGGCGGCGAGCTCACCGACGAGCCCGAGCAGACGCTCGTCGCCGAGCTGATCCGCGAAGCCGCGCTCGAAGGCGTCCGCGACGAACTGCCGCACTCCATCGCGGTGACCGTCGAGGAAATGCTGCCGCGCGAGGACCGCGACGACCTCATCGACATCCACGCGCTGCTGTACGTGGAACGCCCCAGCCAGAAGGGGATCATCCTCGGGCACAAGGGCGAACGGCTGCGCGAGGTCGGCGCGACCGCGCGCAAGCACATCGAGCGGCTGCTGGGCACGAAGGTGTACCTCGACCTGCACATCAAGGTCGCCAAGGATTGGCAGCGGGACCCGAAGCAGCTCCGCAGGCTGGGTTTCTGACCGGTTGTGGCCGTGCCCGGCGGCGCGGGCGGGTAACGTCGAGCCGAACCGCATCCGATTTGTCCAGGGGGACCGCATGACCGGCCCGTATCCGCCGCAGGGCCCGTACCCGCCGTCGTACGGTTACCCGCCGCAGTATCCGCCGCCGCCGGACAGCAACCTGGTGTGGGCGATCCTGGCGACGGTGTTCTGCTGTCTCCCGCTGGGGATCGTCGCGATCGTCAAGGCCAGCCAGGTGAACACCTTGTGGTACCAGGGATACGCGGCCGAAGCGCACCGCGCGGCGGACGAGGCGCGCAAGTGGGCGATGTGGTCGGCGCTCAGCATCGCCATCCTGATCGGGCTGTACGTGCTCGTCGCGATCATCGTGCTGGCGGTCGCCGGGAACGTGCTCTGGTGGCATTGAGCACCGTCTACACCGGACAGCCGGCGCGCGGAACCCGTGCGGTGGCAAGGGCTCTCGCGGGCCCGGCGGCCGCGGCGGGCGGCATCGGCCTCGCCTGCGTCGCGGTGTGGTTCGGCGATCCGACCACGCCCGGCGGCCCGCTTCCGGTGTGCCCGACCAAGCTGCTTTTCGGGATCGACTGCCCCGGCTGCGGCGGGCTCCGGATGGCCTACAGCGTGCTGCACGGCGATTTTTCCGCGGCACTGCACTACAACGCGGTAGCGCTGGTGTTCGCCGCGCTCTTCGCGTGGAGCGGTCTCGCCTGGACGATGGGACGGCTGCGCGGCCGGACGATGCGGTCCTGGCTGCACTGGCGCTGGACGCCGCACGTCGTCGCGGTCGTGTTCGTCCTGTGGTTCGTGGCGCGCAACGTTCCGTTCTCGCCGTTCACCGGCCTGTACGTCTGAGTTAGCCCCGTTTTCACTGTGCCTGGAACGGCTCCGGCGGCAGTGCCGTCTCACGCGTCACCCGATGCGGACACCTGCTCGGCCCGGCCTCGCCAGACGAGGTACGCTCCCGCGCACTGACGTGTCCACAGCGGACGCGGCCAGGCCCAGCTTGCAGCAACGAGGGGGACACTCGATGACCTATCCCTACGGCCAGCCCGGCGGCCCGCCTCAAGGCGGACCGCCGTTCGGCGCGCCGCCGGGACAGCAGGCGCCGGGCTACCCCCAGCCCGCGGGGTTCGGCCAGCCGTACGGCCGGGTCTACGCGGACTGGGGCCAGCGCGCCGGCGCCTATCTCATCGACTTCGCCCCGCTTCTCGGCGGGGTGCTGATCGCCCTGCTCGTGTCGCTGTTCTCCGGCGTCGGGGGCACGATCGTCTACCTCCTCGCGATTCTCGGCAGTCTCGCCTGGACGGTCTTCAACCGCTGGATCAACGGTGGCAACACCGGCCAGTCGCTGGGGAAGCGGATCGTCGGGATCACACTCGTCAGCGAGGCCACCGGCGAACCGATCGGGGCCGGGATGGCGTTCGTCCGCGACCTCGCGCACGCGCTGGACAGCATGGCGTTCGCGCTCGGCTACCTGTGGCCGCTGTGGGACGACAAGGCGCAGACGTTCTCGGACAAGATCCTCAGCACCGTGGTGCTGCCCGCCGGTTCCGAGCCTTCGGGCGCGGCTGGTTTCGGGCAGGGCGGTTTCGGGCAGCCGGGCGGGTTTTCCGGCCAGCCCGGCGGTTTTCCCGGTCAGCCGGGTCAGCCCGGCGGGTTCGGCCAGCCCGGCGGTTTTCCCGGTCAGCCGGGAGGTTTCCCGGGTACCGCGCCGCAGCCTGGTTTCGGGCAGCCCGCCTCGGGCGGCTTCCCCGCGCAGCCGGCGCCGAACGCCGGTTTTCCCGCCGCACCGCCCGGATTCGGGGCTCCGCAGCCGGGATTCGGCCAGCCGCCGGTCCCGGGAACCCCGCCGCAGCAAGGATTCGGCCAGCCGCAGCCCGCGTTCGGGCAGCCGGGCCAGCCGCAGCCGGGATTCGGGCAGCCGTCCGCGCCGGGCACCGCGGGAGCGCCGCCACAGCCAGGCCCCACGCCGTTCGACCAGCCCGAGCCGACCCAGGTCGTGCGCCCGCCCGCGCCCCAGCAACCACAGTCCGACGCGTTCGGCGCTGCTGAACGCACCCAGGTCGTGCATCCGGCAGGCGAGCCGGAAGCGACGCAGATGATCAAGCCGGAATCGCCGAAGCCCGGTCCGGCCCAGTCCTGATCCGCACCGGATCACGGTAAGTACGAGGAACTCGGGGGAACCCAGATGACCAATCCCTACGGCCAGCCCCAGCAGCCCTACGGCGGCCAGCCGCAGCAGCCCTACGGCCAGCAGCCGTACCCGCAGTCCGGTGCGACGCCGGCGCAGCCGTACCCGCAGCAGCCCTACGGCCAGCCCGCGCAGTACGGCCAGCCCGCTTTCGGCGGCGCGCCCGGCGGCGACCTGAGCGCCATCAAGGACTACAAGGGCTGGGCGATCGGCTGCATCTTCCTGATGTGGATCCTCGCGATCTTCGCGATCATGAAGTCGAACGAAGTCCAGTCGTACAAGATGCAGGGCAACTACGCGATGGCCCAGCAGGCGTCGCAGACGACGAAGACCCTGTGCCTCATCGCCACCATCATCGGGGCGCTCGCCTGGGTCGTCGCGATCATCATGATCATCGTCGGCCTCGTGGCCGCGTCCGAGGTGCACAGCTACTACTGCACCGGCAGCTACTGCTGAACCAGGGTGTCCCGCCCCGGCGTCGCCCCCGAAGTGGGACGATGTCGGGGTGGTGAACCTCTACCGCGACACCGGGGTGGTGCTGCGCACGCACAAGCTGGGCGAGGCCGACCGGATCGTCACCCTGCTCACGAGGCGGCACGGCAAGGTCCGGGCCGTCGCGAAGGGCGTGCGGCGCACGTCGTCGCGGTTCGGGGCGCGGCTGGAGCCGTTCGGGCACGTGGACGTGCAGTTCTATCCCGGCCGGTCGCTCGACGTCATCACCCAGGTCGAGACCGTCGACGCGTTCGCGCTGCCGCTGGTGGCCGACTACCAGCGCTACACCGCGGCGTCGGCGATCGCGGAAACCGCGGACCGGCTCTCGGCCGAAGAGGGCGAACCGGTCATGAAGCTGTACCTGCTGGTCGTGGGCGCGTTGCGGGCGCTGGCCGGCGGGCAGCGGGACGCGTCGCTGGTGCTCGACGCGTTCTTCCTCCGCGCCATGGCCTACGCGGGCTGGGCCCCGGCCATCACCGAATGCGCCCGCTGCGGCCTGCCCGGCCCGCACGCCGCGTTCAACGTCGCCGCGGGCGGCTCGATGTGCCCGGACTGCCGGATCGCCGGTTCGGTGCATCCCGCGCCCGAGGTGCTGACCCTGCTGGACGCGCTGCTGCAGGGGGAGTGGGCGGTCGCGGAATCGTCGCCGGGGATCACCCGCCGGGACGCGTCCGGCCTGGTCGCGGCGCATCTGCAGTGGCATCTGGAACGGCAGCTGCGGTCGCTCCCGCTCGTGGAGCGGCGTGCCCGGGAGGCCGCCGGGCCGGGCCCAGTAGGGTCGGCCGGGTAGGAAATCCATTCTTCAGGAGGCCGGGAGTGCTGCGCAGGGGACGGGAGACCCGCTCGGCGGGGTACGAGCTGCGGGCTCCGGATCCGCATCCCTCGGGCGCGAAGCCGCCGGAGATCCCGGCGGACCGGGTGCCGAAGCACGTCGCGCTCGTCATGGACGGCAACGGCCGCTGGGCCAACCAGCGCGGCCTGCCGCGGATCGAGGGCCACAAACGCGGCGAGGCCGTGATGATCGACGTCGCGAGCGGCGCGGTCGAACTCGGCGTGAAGTGGCTTTCGGTGTACGCCTTCTCGACGGAAAACTGGAAGCGCAGCCCCGAGGAAGTCCGGTTCCTGATGGGCTTCAACCGCGACACCATCCGCCGCCAGGTCGACTACCTCGGCTCGATCGGCGTGCGCATCCGGTGGGCGGGGCGGCGGCCGAAGCTGTGGGCGAGCGTGATCAAGGAACTGCAGGTCGCCGAAGAGAAGACCAAGAACAACACCAAGCTCAACATGACCATGTGCGTCAACTACGGCGGCCGGGCCGAACTGGGCGACGCGATGCGCCGGATCGGCCAGGACGTCGCGGCGGGCAAGATCAACCCGGACAAGATCGACGAGCGCACCATCGGGAAGTACCTGTACCAGCCGGAAATGCCGGACGTGGACCTGTTCCTCCGGCCGTCGGGGGAGCAGCGGACGTCGAACTTCCTGCTGTGGCAGTCGGCGTACGCGGAGATGGTCTACCAGGACACGCTGTTCCCGGACTTCGACCGGACCCACCTGTGGCAGGCGTGCCTCGACTTCGCGAAACGCGACCGCCGGTTCGGCGGCGCGGTGGACCAGGCAGGGAGCACGAAATGAGCACCGCGGAAGCCGCCGAGACCGGCGCACTGCTCACCCGGGCGCGCGAAGCACTGGAACGGTACCTAGAGGTCCACGTCGACGACGACGGCGCGATCACGTTCTCCCACGCGGACGTCCCGTGCGTCATCCAAGCCACCCGCCTCGCCGACGGCCTCACGGTGCTCAGCCTGACCTGCGTAGTGGCCTGGGACCTGCCCGACGACCCAGCGCTGGCGGTCGCAGTCGCCGAACGGGCCGGACAGGGTCTGTTCGGGACCTTGGGCGTCGGCCACACGGAGCGCGGGGTGGACGTGACGCTGCGGTATGCGTTCCCGGCGGAGGGGATGGATCCTTCGCCGCTGGGGACGTTGCTGATGCTGGTGGTTTCGACTGCTTCGCAGCTGCGGACGGAGTTGCCTGGGGTGGAGGCCTGAGCCAGGTTTCGGCTGGGCTTGCGGTTTTCGCTTCGTTGCTGTGGCCTCGGTCTACGAGGTCTGGTGGCGGGTTCGCTGTCTGATTGGCTTGGCGCTCCCGTGTGTGTCGTTGAGGCCTGAGCTCTTGGCGAAATTTCCTTGGCCAGACCGTGTTTCGCGCCCTGCCTCGCCCGGACGGAACTCGCTGGTGCCTCGCCCGCACGTGCTTCTGCTGCATCACGGATCTCCTTAGCCGGGCCGAACTTCGCACTTTGACCAGTTCGCCGCTGGCAGGTGCCCTGCTTGGCTTCCGCGTTCGCGGCCACTCCGCTATCCGTCTGGGCTAGGGTCGCGCGCTGGGCTGGAGTTCTGCCGTCTGTTCGGTGTGCGGCTTCGCTGCTCTTCTGTGCAGGCTGCTGCGCCACTCGTCCAGGCTTGGATTGCGCTGCGTGCGAGCAATGCCGTTTGCGCAGTGTGCCGCTTCGCCGCCACGCTCGTCCGTCCTGGCTGCTGCGCTACTCGTCTTTGGCGTGGTCTGTGCGCTGGGTGCGGAGCCTTGCCCCTTGCTCGGTGTGGCCGTTCACCGACAAGCACTTCGGTTCACGCAGTTCCGCCATGGGGTCGCGCGCTTGACTGCACCTCTGTCGCCTGTCCGGTGTTCGGCTTCGCTGCCAAGCTTTCCTGCCCAGGCCACTCCGCTACTCGTCCCGGCTTGGGCTGCGTGCGGAGCCCCGCCACCCGCCCGATGCGCCGCTTTGCTGCCAAGCCCTTCCGTCCAAGCCGCCCACCACCCTCCCCGAACCCGCTTCCTCCCAGCACCGCCCGATGCGCCGCTCGCCGCCAAGCCCTTCCGTCCAAGCCCCCCGCCCCGACCCCGCGCTCTCTCGCATCGCCCGCCCGTTTCCGCCTCTTCCTCCCTCCCAATCGGGTGACATTCACGCAAAACCGGCTCGAGGGGTCCCCTCGCACCACCGGCGGCTGGGGTTCTGTCGGACCCGGCTGGCATCATCGCCTTCGTGGAAACCCTTTCCAACAACGACGCCGAGGAACGCCCTCGCACGCGGCGCTTCCGGATCAGCTCCATCGAGATCCTGTGCGCCGTCCTGCTGGTCGCGGTCCTGGCGCAAAGCAAGCTCCAAGACCTCTTCGACGTGCCCGCCCTGCGCACCGGATCCACCGTCTTCGTCGCGGTGTGCGTGCAGGCGCTGCCGTTCCTCGTGCTCGGCGTGCTGATCAGCGGCGCGATCGCCGCCTTCGTGCCCGCCCGCGCGCTGGAACGGGTGCTGCCGAAGAAAGCGTCGGCGGCGGTCGGCGTCGCCGGGCTGGCCGGAGTCGCGTTGCCCGGCTGCGAATGCGCGTCGGTTCCCGTCGCGCGCCGGTTGATCGGCCAAGGAGTCGCACCCGCCGCCGCGCTCACCTTCCTGCTCGCCGCGCCCGCGGTGAACCCCGTCGTGCTGGTGGCCACCGCGGTTGCGTTCCCCGGCCGTCCGGAAATGGTGTTCGCGCGGTTCGCCGGCTCGCTCGCCACCGCGATGGTGATGGGCTGGATCTGGGCCCGCTGGGGCAAGCTCTCCTGGATCACCGAACGGGCGCTGCGCCGCTTGCCCGATGTCGAACCGGGACAGCGATGGCGCGTATTCGCCGAAACCGCCCGCACCGATCTCGTGGAAGCAGGCGGATTTCTCGTCCTCGGCGCGCTGATTTCCGCCTCGCTCAACGTTCTCGTGCCCGCGAAGTGGTTTGAAGTGCTGTCCGGGCAGATCATCGTCGGCGTCGTGGTGATGGCAGTTCTGGCCGTGGTCCTGGCATTGTGCAGCGAGGCCGACGCGTTCGTCGCCGCCTCGCTCACCGCCGTGCCGTTGCTGCCGAAGCTGGTGTTCCTGGTGGTCGGCCCGGCCATCGACGTCAAGCTTTTCGCTTTGCAGACCGGCACTTTCGGCCGTTCCTTCGCCGCGCGGTTCGCCCCGGTCACCTTCGTGGTGGCGATCGCGTGCGGGACCGTCGCGGGCGTGATCTTCCTCGGAGGCGTCCAATGAGGCGCGAAACGCAGAACGTCCTGCTGATCCTCCTGGGCGGCGCCTTGGTGAAAATCGCGCTCAACGGCGACTACTTGCGCTACGTAAAACCAGCCCAGCAACCATGGATCATCGCCGGCGGAGCAGTGATGCTCGTGCTGGGCGCGACAGCCATCATCCGCGACATCGCAGCCGCACGCGCCGCGGCGAAAGCAGCGAACGAATCCGAAGCAGACACCGAACATCCAGACGCGCACGGCCACCACCATCACCCCGCGCGCTCAGCCTGGCTGCTCGTCGTCCCGGTACTGGCGGTGTTCCTCGTCGCCCCGCCCGCACTCGGCGCGGATTCGGTCACCCGCACCGAAGCACGCCTTCCCGCCAGCGCCGCGACCACCTCGGCAGCCGCGTTCCCGCCGCTCCCCGCCGGAGCAGTGGTGCCGATGGCGATGAACGAGGTCGTCACGCGCGCAGGCTGGGACGCCAACGGCACCATGAACGGACGCACCGTCGAGATCTCCGGCTTCGTCGTGCACACCGGAGGCCAAACCCTGTTGGCCCGCTTGGTAATCAGCTGCTGCGCAGCCGACGCGGCCCCCGTCACCGTGCACCTCAAAGGCGGCGGCGCCGACCGCTTCCCGAGCGACACCTGGCTGCGCGTCGCGGGCCAGATCGTCCCGGGCACCGCGACCCAGGCCAACGGCTACACGCCGGACCTGGTCCCGGTGACAGTCGAACGGATCACCGCGCCGAAGGATCCGTATGAATACTGAGAGGACCAACGCCGCCGACACGCCCGCCGCACCCGCCTCGGAACGCGGACCGCCGCCTCGGCCCGCCCGGTGCACCTGAGTTTCTTCGGCTGATCCCCGGAGCGTCCTGCTCGTGCGCTGTTTCAAGCCCGCCGCTTGACCAGCTCTCGAACGGACCCCGTCCACGGTCGGCCCGAGTTCCTCAGAGTTGCGAAACCCCGCGGCCCGACGGCCTCGCAGCGGCTCCGCTTGCCGGAAGCCTGCTCCGACCCCTGGACGCCCGCGTCTCCGCCCAGCCCGGAGCGATTCCGCCGCCGGACACCGGTCGGGTCGCCTGCCCGACGGGCCTGGCCGACGAGGGCTACGACGCGAACGTGGGTCACGTGCGGACGAGCCCCGACGCCGATAAGGGCCGAGACGCGAGCGTGGGCCACGCTGCAGACGAGGGCTGTGATGCCGACGAGGGCCGCGACGCGAGCGTAGGTCACGACACGGACGACGCCCGCGGTGCCGACAAGGGCCGTGACGCGGACGAAGGTCACGACACGGACGACGCCCGCGGTGCCGACGAGGGCCGTGACGCGGACGAAGGTCAGCTCGCGTGCTCGGCGCAGGTGCCGGTGATCTCCACGGTGTGGCTGATGTCGGTGAACCCGTGGTCCGCGGCGATCTTCTCCGCCCAGCGCTCCACCGCGGGACCCTCGACCTCAACCGTGCGCCCGCACACCCGGCACACCAGGTGATGGTGGTGGTGCGACGAGCACCGACGGTAGATGGCCTCGCCGGAGTCGGTGCGCAGCACGTCGATCTCGCCCGCCTCGGAGAGCGACTGCAGCGTCCGGTAGACGGTGGTCAGGCCGATGCCGTCGCCGCGCTTGCGGAGTTCGTCGTGGAGCTCCTGGGCCGAGCGGAAGTCGTCGACGGTGCTCAGCAGGTCGACCACCGCCGCACGCTGCTTCGTGGAGCGCCGGCCGGGCACCGGGACCGGTTTGGGGGCCGAGGACATCGTCACTTCCCTTCCTGCACGTGGGCGACCGCGTCGACGACGATGTGCGCCAAGTGGTCGTCCACCAGCCGGTAGACGACCTCGCGGCCGCGCCGCTCGCCCTGGACCACGCCCGCGGTCTTGAGAACGCGGAGGTGCTGGCTGATCAACGGCTGGGCGACGTCGAGTTCGTCCACGAGCTCGTGCACGCACCGGTCCGCCTCCCGCAACTGCAGCACGATAGCGATCCGCACCGGAGCGGCGAGCGCCCGGAGCAGTTCGCCGGCGTCGGCGAGCACGCCGGGAGGCATGACCGCAGGCCCGGAACTGGCGGGCCGCCCCGCCGAGCCGCCTGCGTCGACGGGATGCGGCGGGTCCGCGGGCAGTTCTGCCTGACCGCCGGCAGCCGCCTCATCCGCGGCCGCTGAAGTCGCGGTGTGCTCGGTTGCGGTCGGGGCCGGAGCGGCAGGACTGTCTGCTCCGGTCTGGTCTGCGGCGGCGGAGGTGCGCTCAGCGGAAGTCGGGGTGTTCTCGGTTGCGGTCGGAGCCGGAACGGCAGAACCGCCTGCCTCGATGTGGTCTGCGGCAGCGTTCTTCACTGAGGCCTCGGCGTTCCTGGTCGTTGTCGGTCCCGGGGTGTCCGAGTCGGCCGCAGCCGGGCTGTGGTGTTCTGCGAATGCCTCGGTCGTGGCGGAGTGCGGAGCTGCGGCGGTCGTCTCGTCCGCGGCTGAGTGGGCTGCTGAGGCCTCGCCGCCGCCGGTCGATGCCGATACCGGGGCGGCTGAGTCCGCGGCAGACGCTTCTGCCGCACCGGAGTGGTTCACGGCCGAGGTCGCCGCAGCCGGACCTGCGGCACCCGAGCTCGCCGCCGCCGAGCCTGCGGCAATCGAACCTGCGGCAACCGAACCCGCCGTAGCCGGAGACCCGGCCCCCATACCGTCGGACAGGGCGCTCGAAGGTGCCGACGTCATCGCTGCCTCCACTCGCGTCCCGCGTCCGCTCCGTCTCGCCGCGTCCCAGGGCCAGCGCCGACCAGGGGACGGCGTTTCCGAAGCCGGATGTCATTGCCGATAACCTTCGCCGCCATCGTAGTGTTCCCTTCCCCGGGCGCGGTGATCGCCGGGGCCCGGGCGACCGGCGTTCCGGATTGACCCGATCGGGTGAGTTCGTGAAGATGTGGCTTGTCGGCTTCGCAAGTCGTGACGAACGGTGCAAGGTTGTCTCGGGGGCGATTCGTCGCGTCTCGTACAGTGGCGCATCGCTCGGGGTTGCCGGAGGGCAGTGGGGAGACATGACTCGTTTCGTGACGAAGGCCGCGGTGGCGGCCCTGGTGGCACTGCCGGCGCTGGCCCCGGCCGCCGCGGCGCAGACCCAGGCCGGGCAGGCCGTCGACGAGAAGACCGGTCCGGTGTCGTTCGCCAACGTGGCGTCCGTGCGCCTGGGCGGCGACCCGCAGCACGGCGGCGCGCTGATCACCGAGACCCAGCGGTCCCCGCTCACCCCGGGCCAGTCGCAGCTCGGCACGGACCGCGTGGCGGTGCCGAAGAACGACGGCGAGCGCAATACCTTCGGCCCGAACTACGAGATCGACCTCGGCAAGTACGCGGACAGCTCGGTCAGCCCGTACCCGCAGGGCATCGCGAGCCGCGACCACCAGGTCGTCGCCGCGCTGCAGACCACGCACGTGCCCACCGCCGTCGCGGAGACCAACTACGCGCTGCGCGACAACGGCCGCAAGCAGCTCAAGGCGGTCGGCAACACGATGCTGGTCCTCGAGGGCGCGCGCAGCTCGGTCGACTGCTCCGGCCCCGGCAAGGTCACCGGCACCACGACCGCCGCCCGCGTCTGGGTGCGCGGCGAGGACGACGTGCTGAAGCAGGTCGCGATGCCCGCTACCGGGACGCTCAGCGTCACCGGCCTCAAAATGGGCTCGCCCACCCCGGTGGCGCAGAGCGACCCCGGCAAGACCACCTCGGACCTCGTCGTGTCCCGCGTTTCCGCGTTCGACCAGCTGATCAAGCAGGACGGCTGGCGCTCCGGCGACGTCACCGCGCAGGCGGGCTGGCGCGTCGAGATCACCACGCACGCGCGCGACGCCAAGAACACCAAGCTCAGCGACGTGCAGACCACCATGGTGCTCGGCGGCGTCAGCTGCTCGATCCCGAAGAACTTCGTCCCCGCGGCCGGCAACGGCTCGGGCAGCGGCGGCACCGTGCAGCAGCCGACCGTGCCCACCGAGGTCCCGGCCGGCTACCTCGGCCCTCAGGCCGCCGCGCCGTCCGACGACCTGCGCCTGCCGGTCGGCTTCGGCCTCCTCGGCGGCGGGCTGCTCTTCGGAGCCGCCGCGATCGTGCTCGGCCGGCGCCGCGCGGCGCGGGTCGTCCGCTCCCGCGGCGAATAGGGCCGTGCCGCGCACCGTGCTCACGGTCGCGTCGGCGGTGATCGCCGTCCTGGCGATCGCGGCCGGCGTGATCGTCCTGACCTGGGTGCCCGCGCCGAGCCCGGTCGCCGTCGCCGACCCGCCGCCCGGATCGCTGCCGGGCGAGGACGGCGCGCCCGCCGAACTGCCCGCGGACGGCCAGGCGATCGGCCTGCAACGCCCCGGCAGCATCCGGCTGCCCGACGGCTCCGAGGCCCGGCTGAAGCGCACCGAGATCACCCAGAAAGGCATCCTGCCGATCCCGCGCGGCCTCGGCGACGCCGCGTGGTGGGGCGCCCGCCTCGGCGCGCAGCAGGGCGCGGCGGTGCTGTCCGGGCACGTCAACTGGGCCGGTACGAAGGGTCCCTTCGACGACCTGTGGCGCGTCCGCACCGGCGACAACGTCAGCATCGTCGACGCGTCCGGCGGCCGCTGGCTCTACCGCGTCACCGGCGCGACCACGATCCCGAAAGAACAGCTGCCCGCGCAGGCCCCCGGCTGGTTCGCCCAGACCGGCCCGCACCGGCTGGTCCTGGTCACCTGCGGCGGCGACTACGTCGGCGGCACCGAGGGCTACGACGAGAACCGGATCGTCACGGCGGACCTGGTTTCCCGGCCGGACTGATCCGCCAGACCTGCGGGACCGCGCCGCCAGACCTGCGGGACCGGCTGGCTGAGCTTCAGCGACCCCGCCCCGTCCAGCACGCCACGACTGCGCCGCCACCGCGCCGCCAGACCGCGGGACCGGCTGGCCGAGCTTCAGCGACCCCGGTCCGCCCCTCCCAGCACGCCGACTGCGCCGCCACCGCCCCGCCACGCACGCCGCGACCGCGCCGCGACTGCGCCGCCACGCACGCCGCGACCGCCCCGCGTGACGGGTCCCCTCATCCACGACCGCCCGCGAGTACCAAGATCGCGAACACATCCGCCGTCCCAGCGAAAGTCCGTGCAACCTCATCCCCGCCCCACCGCATGTCTCCCCGGAGAAACCTCCAGACCAGGGGAGCACGATGCAGGGGACACAGGCACAACCAGCACGCAAACGCGGCGCGGTGATCGTCGTGAGCGCGGTCGTCGCGGTGGCGGCGGTCATCGCCGCCGTGCTGATCTTCTTCACCGGCAACGACAATTCGGCGCAGCCGCCCCAGCAGACCGGCACCGCGCAGGTCGGCGCCGGCCAGCCCGGAAACAGCCAGGCCGGCAACACCCAGCCGGACCCCGGGCAGACCCCCGGCACCGTCAAGCTGCCCGGCGGCGGGCAGGCGAAGCTGATCGCCGAGGAGGTCGGCGCGGACGGCGCGCTGCCGATCCCGAAGAGCCTCGGCGAAGCGGCCTGGTGGGGATCCGGCCTCGGGGCCGCGCAAGGCGTCACGCTGCTGTCCGGGCACGTCAACTGGGCGGGCAAGTCCGGGCCGTTCCAGGAGCTCTGGAAGATGAAGGCGGGCCAGGTCGTCACCGTCGCCGACACCGCGGGCAAGCAGTGGGAGTACAAGATCGACGAGGTGCGCACGATCCACAAATCGGACCTGGCCGCCGAATCCGCGAAGCTCTTCGACCCCGACGGCCCGCACCGGCTGGTGCTCGTCACGTGCGGCGGCGACTACGTGGGCGGCCAGGAGGGCTACGACGACAACCGGGTCGTGACGGCCTCGCCGGTCACCCGTTCGTGACCTCCGACCTGCGCGGAGGCTCCCGGGACCGGCCGGATACGCTGGACCTTCCGATAACTGTCCCCGCATGCGTCCGGAGCGTGGAGTGCCCGCCAACAAAATCGAAACCGTCGTCAGTCTGTGCAAGCACCGTGGCTTCGTCTTCCCGTCGGGAGACATCTACGGCGGCACCAGGTCGGCGTGGGACTACGGGCCGCTCGGCGTTGAGCTGAAGGACAACATCAAGCGCCAGTGGTGGAAGACCGTCGTGCAGAGCCGCGAGGACGTGGTCGGCATCGACTCGTCGGTGATCCTGCCGCGCCAGGTCTGGGTCGCCTCGGGCCACGTGAACGTGTTCACCGACCCGCTGATCGAGTGCCTCTCGTGCCACAAGCGGTTCCGGGCCGACCAGCTCGCCGAGGACTTCGAGGCGCGCACCGGCAAGACCACCACCGAGGACGACCTGTCCGAGGTGCCGTGCCCGAACTGCGGCACCCGCGGGAAGTACACCGAGCCGCGCGACTTCAACATGATGCTGAAGACGCACCTCGGCCCGGTCGAGACGGAGGAAGGCCTCGCCTACCTCCGCCCGGAGACCGCGCAGGGCATCTTCGTCAACTTCCTCAACGTGCAGAAGGCCTCGCGCAAGAAGCCGCCGTTCGGCATCGGCCAGATCGGCAAGTCCTTCCGCAACGAGATCACGCCGGGCAACTTCATCTTCCGCACGCGCGAGTTCGAGCAGATGGAGATGGAGTTCTTCGTCGAGCCGGGCGACGACGAGCAGTGGCACCAGTACTGGATCGACGCGCGCACCGACTGGTACAAGGACCTCGGCATCAAGGCCGAGAACCTGCGCCACTTCGAGCACCCGAAGGAAAAGCTCTCGCACTACGCGAAGCGCACCGTCGACATCGAATACCGGTTCGCGTTCAACGCCGGCCAGGAGTGGGGCGAGCTGGAAGGCATCGCCAACCGCACCGACTTCGACCTGACCACGCACTCGAACCACTCGGGCGTGGACCTGTCGTTCTTCGACCAGGCCTCGGGCCAGCGCTACCGGCCGTTCGTGATCGAGCCGGCCGCGGGCGTGGGCCGGTCGATGATGGCGTTCCTCGTCGACGCGTACGACGAGGAAGAGGTGCCGAACGCCAAGGGCGGCACCGACAAGCGCACCGTGCTGCACCTCGACCCGCGGCTCGCGCCGTTCAAGGCCGCGGTGCTGCCGCTGTCGCGCAACGCCGACCTGTCGCCGAAGGCGCGCGACCTGGCCGCGCGGCTGCGCAAGCACTGGAACGTCGACTTCGACGACGCCCAGGCGATCGGCCGCCGCTACCGCCGCCAGGACGAGATCGGCACGCCGTACTGCGTCACGGTCGACTTCGACACGCTCGAGGACAACGCGGTGACCATCCGCGAGCGCGACAGCATGAAGCAGGAGCGCATTTCGATCGACCAGGTCGAGTCGTACCTGGCCGGTCGCCTGCTCGGCTGCTGACCGCCGCGCAACCGTCCCGGACGGCCCCTCCTCGCACCCGCGGGGAGGGGCCGTCCGGCGTTTGCCCCCCGGCACCCCTGACACCTGTCACGGTCGGGTCGTGACGCTCGGCCTGCGTACCGGCCGCCCGCGCGCGGCAAGCTTCACCCCATGGACAACACACAGGAAATCGCGGCGGGGGCGGCGATCCGGCTGGGCGGGATCGCCAAGCGCTACGGGGACGTGCGCGCGGTCAGCCACGTCGACCTGACCATCGCGCCGGGGGAAGTGGTGGCGCTGCTCGGGCCCAACGGGGCGGGCAAATCGACCACCGTCGACATGATTCTGGGGCTCACGAAACCCGACCAGGGCACGGTTTCGGTGTTCGGCCGGACGCCCGCCGACGCGGTGCGCGCGGGGATGATCGGCGCGATGCTGCAGGGCGGCACGCTGCTGGACGACCTGACCGTGCGCGAAACCGTCGGTCTCGTCGCGAAACTGCACCGCCGTCCGATGCCGGTGCGGGACGCGCTGCGCGCCACCGGAGTCGAGGACATCGCCGATCGGCGGGCCAACAAGCTTTCCGGCGGGCAGAAGCAGCGGGTGCGCTTCGCGGTCGCGCTGGTGTCGAATCCGGATCTGCTCGTGCTGGACGAGCCGACCGCGGCGATGGACGTCGGCAGCAGGCGCGAGTTCTGGAAGTCGATGTACTCGTTCACCGACACCGGCCGCACCGTGCTGTTCGCGACCCATTACCTGGAAGAGGCCGAGGAATTCGCCGACCGGGTCGTGCTGATGCGGGCCGGGGAAATCGTCGCCGACGGGTCCGTCGCGGAGGTCCGTGCGCTCGCCGGCGGGCGCACGATCCGCGCGGTGTTGCCGGCTGGGGTCAGCGACCAGCTCGTCTCGACGCTGCCCGCGGTCACCTCCTTCGAACTGCGGGGCGAGCGCGTCGCACTGTCCAGTTCGGACTCCGACACCACCTTGCGCGCGCTCCTTGCCGCGGTTCCGGCCGTGCGCGACATCGAGATCGGCGCGGTCGGCCTCGAAGGCGCGTTCCTTTCCCTGACCTCCGACGAAACGGAAGAAGCAGTCCGATGAATCCCGCCTACCTGGTCGTCGAAACCCGCAGGCTGTTCCGCTCGCCGCGGTTCCTGATCTTCGTCGTCGCCTTCCCGGTCATCATGTTTCTCTTGCAGGCCACGGTGTTCACCGACAAATCCGCGGCGGACCACGTCGCGGTCGCGGGCGTGCTCATGGTCAACATGATGACGTTCGGCGCCTTCGCCGCGGCCATCACGAACGGCGCCCGGCTCGCGATCGAGCGGGCCGGCGGCTGGCAGCGGCAGCTGCGGCTGACCCCGCTGTCCGGCGCGGGCTACCTGGGCGGCAAAGCGCTGTCCGGGATGCTCGCCGGGCTGCCCGCGCTGATCCTGGTCCCGGTCATCGCCGCCTTCACCCAGGGCGTGCACCTCGATCCGGCGGGCTGGCTGCGGGTCTTCCTCGGCATTTTCCTGGGCACCCTTCCGCTGGTGCTGCTCGGACTGCTGCTGGGCCAGTTCGGCACGCCGGAGTCGATGCAGCCGATCAGCATGATCGTCACCCTCGGCGTCGGCTTCCTCGGCGGGCTCTGGATCCCATTGGAGGGCATGCCGTCCTGGATGCACGACGTCGCGCAGCTCATGCCGACCTACTGGGTCCTCGGACTGGTCCGGCCGGTCGTCGCGAACCAGCTGCTCGTGAGCCTGCCGACGGCGATCGGCGTGCTGGGCGCCTGGACGCTCGTGCTCGGGATTGTCGTGGTCAGGCGATACCGTAAGGACAGTGCCCGGGTTTGACCGGGCGGGAGGGGAGAACGACGTGTGGCCGCTGGGACGGGAGGTGACGACCGGCGAGCCCGCCGCGCACCGGTTCGGGCTCAACGACCGGTCGTCCTGGTGGGAAGACCCGCTGCCGGACCCGGGGCGCGGTCCGCACAAGGTCGGCTGGCCGCTGTTCTCCGCGGCGTTCCTGCTGCCGTTCCTGATCCCGGCCACCCGGGGCCTGATCGTGGACCCCGGGCCGCTGGGGATCCGGATCCTGCTCGGCGTGCTGCTCTACGCCTACGCGGCTTGCTACGCCTGGTTTCCCGCGATGTTCCGCCAGCCCCGGCGGGCGAAGCTCTGGTTCGGCGCGGGCATGCTGGCGCTGGGCCTGGTGTGCGCGCTGGTCACCGACGCCAGCCCGTACGTCGTGCTCTACGCGACCGCGACGCTGGCCTTCCTGTTCCCCGCCGCCTGGTCGGTGATCTTCAACGGGACGGCGCTGGGACTGCTGGTGCTCGTCCTGTGGCTGCGCGGGGATCTGTCCGAGCACCTCTCGGACGTCATCACGGTCGCCTCGGTGACGTCGGCGATGTTCTTCATGTCCAACCTGATCCGGGTGATCCGCAGGCTGGAGCTGGCGAACCAGGAGATCGGCACGCTCGCGGTCGCCAACGAACGCGAGCGGGTCGCCCGCGATCTGCACGATCTGCTCGGGCACAGCCTCACCACGATCACCGTCAAGTCCGGCCTGGCGCGGCGGGTGCTGGAAAGCTCCGGCGACATCGACCGGGCGGTGCAGGAGATCCGCGAGGTCGAGGGGCTCACGCGCTCGGCGCTGTCGGACGTGCGGGCGACGGTGTCGGAGTATCGCGAGGTGTCGCTGCCCGCGGAGATCGCCGGGGCGCGGGCGGCGTTGCGCGCGGCGGAAGTCGACGCTGACCTGCCGCACGCCGTCGACAACGTCCGGGCTGAATTGCAGAGCACGTTCGGTTACGTGCTGCGCGAGGCGATCACCAACGTGCTGCGGCATTCCGGCGCGAAACAGGTGAGAGTGCGGCTGGGCCGCGACTGGCTGGAGGTCGAGGACAACGGCCGCGCGACGGGCGACGTCGTGCCGGGCAACGGGCTGCGCGGATTGTCCGAACGGGTGGCTGCGATCGGGGGCACGGTGACGGCGCGGGCGCGGCCCGGGGGAGGATGGGTCGTCCGGGCCGAGGTCCCGGAGCCGAGCCCGGACGGATCCGCCGTCGCGGTGCGGGCCGAACCCGCTGGAGGACTGGCGTGATCCGGGTGCTGCTGGCCGACGACCAGGCGATGGTGCGCGGAGCGCTGGCCACCGTGCTCGGCCTGGAAGCCGACATCGAGGTGGTGGCCCAGGTCGGCACCGGCGACGAGGTGGTGGCCGCGGCGAAGGAAACGGCGCCGGACGTCGCGCTGCTCGACGTGCAGATGCCCGGCATGGACGGCCTCACCGCCGCGGCCGAGCTGAAAACCGCGCTTCCGGCGTGTCGGGTGATCATCTGCACCACCTTCGGCCGCCCCGGCTACCTGGCCAGGGCGATGGCCGCGGGCGCGGCCGGGTTCGTGGTGAAGGACGCGCCGCCGGAACAGCTCGTCGAGGCGGTGCGCCGGGTCCACAGTGGACTGCGAGTGGTCGATCCGGCGCTGGCCGCGGAATCGCTCGCCACGGGAACCAGTCCGCTGACCGCGCGGGAACGCGACGTGCTCAGCGCGGCCAAGGACGGCAGTACGGTCGCGGATATCGCGAAGTCTCTTTTCCTGTCCGACGGAACTGTGCGTAACCACCTGTCGTCTGCGATCGGGAAGACGGGTGCGCGCACGCGTGCGGAGGCGGTGCGGCTGTCGGAGGAACGCGGCTGGCTTTAAACCTCGATCTGACATCGGGGTGCCTTTCCAGCGCCGGGCAGCGGCTCTGCGAGGATGGCCGCCATGGAGGCGTGGACAGGTCCTACTGCGGGAAACTGGGTGCGCCGCATCGTTTTCGGTGCGGTGCTGGCCCTTGTCGCGGTCATCGGGGGCACCGCGTTCCGTGTGTGGCAGGTCGCGCGCGAGAACGACCGGACACCGGCCGACGCGATCGTCGTGCTGGGCGCGGCTCAGTACAACGGCAAGCCCTCGGAGATCTTCACTGCGCGGCTGGAGAAGGCTCGGCAGCTTTACGCCGACGGCGTCTCGAAGACCGTCATCACCGCCGGGGGCAAGAAGACCCGCGACAACTACACCGAGGCGACCGCAGGAGCGCGCTGGCTCACCAAACACGGCGTGCCGGAAGCCGCGACGCTTCCGGTCGGCGAGGGCAACGACACCCTGCGCAGCCTCCGCGCGGTCGCCGATCAGGTGAAGGCGCGCGGGTGGCGTTCGGTGGTGCTGGTGAGCGATCCGTGGCATTCCTACCGGTCGCGGACGATGTCCGAGGACCTCGGGCTGGAGGCGTGGACCGCGCCGACGCACAGCGGGCCGATCGTGCAGGAGCGCTCGACGCAGGTCCGCTACATCTTCCGGGAAACCGGCGCGCTGCTGTTCTACGAGCTGACCAAGTCGCCCGCGGACGACCTGTTCGGCACGACGATGGGCTGAATTGTCGGTCCCCGCGCCTAAGCTGACGGGGTGAGTGACGGCTACCGCGAGCACGACCGCGCCCGCGTGCTGGCCGAGGAACCCAAGGGCGCGGCGCTGGCCGGTGCACGGCCGGACGGGCGCAGCGCGTTCGCCCGCGACCGCGCGCGGGTGCTGCATTCCGCCGCGCTGCGCAGGCTGGCGGGCAAAACGCAGGTGGTCGGGCCGGGGGAGGGCGCGGAGGTCAGCGGCGCGCCGCGGACCCGGCTCACGCATTCGCTGGAGGTCGCGCAGATCGGCCGCGGCATCGCCGAGGAGCTGGGCGCGGACCCGGACCTGGTCGACACCGCGGGGCTGGCGCACGACATCGGGCACCCGCCGTTCGGCCACAACGGCGAACGCGCGCTCGACCAGGCGGCCCAGGCGTGCGGCGGCTTCGAGGGCAACGCGCAGACGCTGCGCATCCTCACGAGGCTCGAACCCAAGGCGGTCGGGCCGGACGGCGGCACGGCGGGGCTCAACCTCACCCGGGCGTGTCTCGACGCCACCACGAAATATCCGTGGCCGCGCCGGTCCGGGGAGCCGAAATACGGCGTGTACCCGGACGACACTCCCGTGTTCGGCTGGATCCGCGAGGGCGCGCCGGGCCTGCGGCGGTGCCTGGAAGCGCAGATCATGGACTGGTCGGACGACGTGGCGTACTCGGTGCACGACGTCGAGGACGGGGTGCTGGCCGGGCGGATCCGGTTGCGGCTGCTGGCTGATCCGGAGGAACGCGCGGCGGTCGCCGAGGCCGCGGCCCGGCATTTCTCCACCCTGTCGGTGTCCACTTTGGAGGGTGCGGCGAAAGAGCTGCTCGACCTGCCGGTGGTCGCCGAACTGGTGCGGGCGGAGCCGGACGGTTCGCTGCGCGCCCAGGTCGCGCTGAAGCGGCTCACCAGCGAACTGGTCGGCCGGTTCGCCTCGGCCGCGGTCACCGGCACTCGCGCGGGCTACGGCGAGGGCCCGCTCACCCGGTATGCGGCCCGGCTGGCGGTGCCGGAGCAGGTCGGGGCGGAGGTGGCGCTGCTCAAGGCGCTGGCGCTGCGGTACGTGATGAGCGATCGCCGCAGGCTGGCGATGCAGGACGGGCAACGGGAGGTGATCACCGAGCTGGTGGCGGCGCTCTGCCGGCGCGCGCCCGAGGCGCTGGACCCGCTGCTGGTGCCTGCCTGGAACGCGGCGACGGACGACGCGGCGCGGTTGCGGGTGGTGGTGGACCAGGTGGCGTCGCTCACCGACGCGCAGGCGTACGAATGGCACCGATGGCACACCGGACGGCACGGAACGGCGCCGCCTGCCGAACTGTGAGCTGCGGGAGCGGTGCTCGTCTGCCGGGCTGTGAGTCGCGGATCGGTGCCGCTTGCCGGGCTGTGAGCCGTGGAGCGGTGCTGTCTGCCGATTCGTGAGCCGCGGGGCGGTGCTGTCTGCCGGGCCGTGGGCCGCGGA
Organism: Amycolatopsis sp. CFH S0740; assembly: GCF_004522315.1. Taxonomy (NCBI): domain Bacteria; kingdom Bacillati; phylum Actinomycetota; class Actinomycetes; order Pseudonocardiales; family Pseudonocardiaceae; genus Amycolatopsis; species Amycolatopsis sp. CFH S0740. Next base: position 97,903 of record NZ_SDLS01000028.1, read on the forward strand.
GCAGGTGCCGCTTGCCGGGCTGTGAGCCGTGGAACGGTGCTGTCTGCCGAGCCGTGAGCCGTGGAACGGCACCGCCTGCCGAACCGTGAGCCGTGGGACCACCCGTTCCGGTACGGTCGCCGCATGGCCCTGGACAGCCACCTCACTTTCACCCTGGCGTTGCACCGTGCGACCGCGCCCCCGGGAAGCGACGCGTGTCTCTCGCCGTACTCCGCGGCGAGTGCGCTCGGCCTCGCCCATCTGGCCGCGCGCGGCCGCACCGCGGACGAGCTCCGCGCGGTGCTGGGCGACGACCAGGGCGAGCTGCTGCGCGCCGCGGCCGAGCTGGGCGACGATGTCCAGCTGGCGGTCGCGAACACGCTCTGGGCGGCGGACCGGATCACCGTCGAGGACAGCTTCCGGGCCGAGCTCGTGCGCTGGCCGGGCGGCAAAGCCGAGACCGCACCGTTCGAGACCGACCCCGAGGGTGCGCGCGAGCGGATCAACGCCGACGTGGACCAGACCACTCACGGCCTGATCCCGGAGCTGCTGCCCGAGGGCGCGATCCACCCGCACACGCGCGCCAGCCTGGTCAACGCGCTCTACCTGAAGACCGCCTGGCGGCACCCGTTCCCCGACGGGGCCACCGCGGACGCGGACTTCCACACGCCCGACGGCGTGCGCTCGGTGCCGACGATGCACCTGGACGAGTCGGTCGGCTACGCGCACGAAAACGGCTGGCAGGTCGTCCGCCTGACGGCCGAGGGCGGGGTCGAGACGGTGGTCCTGCTGCCGGACGGCGACCTCGAGAGCGCTGAAGCCGCGCTCGACGGGCAGTCGTTGCGCGCGCTCGTGGAAAGCCCGAAGCAGCGCAAGATCCAGCTGTCGCTGCCCAAGATCTCCCTCGACGTGCGTGCCGACCTCGAACGGGCGTTGCAGGGCCTTGGCGTGCGCGAGCTGTTCACCGACGCCGCGGATCTGACCGGTCTCACGCCGGACCGTCCGCTGTGGGTGGACAGCATCCTGCACCAGGCCGTGCTCCGGTTGGACGAACAGGGCCTCGAAGGCGCGGCCGCCACCGCGGTCCAGATGCGCACGATGTCGCTCATCTCCGGCGAGCCGCTCGAGGTCCGGGTCGACCGGCCGTTCCTGCTGCTGGTGCGCCACGCCGAAACCGGCGCGGTGTACTTCTTCGCCCGGGTGGTGCGCCCCGCGTGAGCGTGTTCCGGCCCGAAGCAACCCCCGACGCGAAACCCGAAGCACCGCCTCGCGAACCCGGCGCGACCGCGGTCGCCGCCGCCGAACCGCGGATGCGCCGTTCCTGGGCCGACGCGGGGATCATCGGCGCGTACCTGGCGTTCTCCGTGCTCCTGTTCGGCGGCCTGTGGGCCGACCTCGGCCAGGGCTACCTGTGGAACAGCGCGTCGGACCAGAACCTGTGGGAATGGTTCTTCGACGTCACCGCGAAATCGGTGCAGCACCTGGAAAACCCGCTCACCAGCGGCCTGCAGAACTACCCGCTCGGCGTGAACATGATGGCCAACACGGCCATGCTGGGCGTCGGCATCCCGCTCACCCCGATCACGCTCGCCTTCGGCCCGACCGTCACCTGGGCGATCGTGCTCACCGGCAGCCTCGCCGGCAGCGCGGCCGCCTGGTACTGGGTGTTCTCGCGGCACCTCGTGCGGCACCGGGTGTCCGCGGCGATCGGCGGCGCGTTCGCCGGTTTCGCGCCGCCGATGATCTCGCACGCCAACGCGCATCCGAACTTCGTCGCGTGGTTCCTGCTGCCGTTCATCGCGCTCAAGGTGATCCAGCTGGCGCAGGGCAAGCGCCCGGTGCGCAACGGGATCTGGCTCGGCGTGCTCACCGCGTACCAGATCTTCCTCGGCGAAGAGCCGCTGCTGATCTTCGCGCTCGGCTTCCTGATCTTCGCGGTCTCCTACTGCGTTTCGCGGCGGCGCGAGGTCAAGGCGATGGTGCGGCCGGTGCTGCTCGGCGGCGGCATCGCGGTGGTGCTGACGCTGGTGGTCGTCGCGTTCCCGCTGTGGTGGCAGTTCTTCGGCCCGGACAGCTACACCGGGCTGGAGCACGGCCAGGTCGGCAACGACACCGCCGCGATGACCCGGTTCGCGACCCAGTCGGTGTCCGGGCAGCCGGAGGCGGCGGCCGCGGTGTCGCTGAACCGCACCGAGGAGAACGCGTTCTTCGGCTGGCCGCTGATCGTGCTGATGGTCGTGGTCACGGTGTGGCTGTGGCGCGAGGTCGTGGCCCGTTCGCTGGCGATCTCGATGTTCCTGATGGCGTGGCTTTCGCTCGGCTCCGAGATCACCGTGCTGCACGAGAACACCGGCGTGCCCGGCCCGTGGAAACTGCTCGCGGACCTGCCGTTGTTCGAATCGCTGCTGGAATCGCGGCTGGCGATGGCGTGCGTGCCCGCCATCGGCGCACTGCTGGCGATCGCGACCGACCGGGTGTTCTCCGCCGCCGCGAAGGGCGACCTGAAGCTGCCGGTACGGCTGATCTGGCTGGGAGCGGTCGCGGCCGTGCTGCTGCCGATCGCGCCGACCCAATTGCTGGTGCAGAAACGCCCGCCGACGCCCGCGTTCTTCGCCGACGGCACCTGGCAGACCTACGTCGCGCCCGGCGGCACGGTCGTGCCGGTGCCGCTGCCGAGTTCGGGGGAGTCCGAGCCGCTGCACTGGCAGATGGACGCCGGCCTGCGGTACGCGATGCCCGAGGGCTACTTCGTCGGACCGCAGGGACCGGACGACAAACGCGGCCGCTACGGCTCCTACCAGCGGCCGACCTCGACGCTGTTCGACCGGGTCCGCGACTCCAAGCAAGCGCAGGAGATCACCGACGCCGACCGGGACCAGGCGATCGAGGACCTGCGTTACTGGAACGCCAGCGTGCTCGTGCTGATCCCGCGCGAGCACAGCGACGCCTACCGCGCCACCGTCGACCTCCTGCTGCGCAAACCCGCGCAGTTCGTGGACGGCGTGTGGATCTGGGATGTGCGCCCGATCACCGGGCGCCGCTGACGCTGTCACATCTCGCGCGGCTGTCCCGTTCCTCCTTCGAACCACTCAGAAGGAGGACCCGACATGCCTCGTATCCCGGTCAAACGAGCCACCGACGGCGGCCCGGTGCTCAAGCTCTTCTACCGGATCGCCGGCAAGCGGTACGGCGCGGTTCCGGAGCCGATGGCCGTCGTGGCGCACCACCGCGGGCTGCTGCGGACCAGCATCGCGCACGAGCTGATGGCGGAGAAGGCGTCCAAGCACCTGCCCGCCAACGTGCGGGAGCTCGCGGTCTACCGCGTCGCCACGCAGATCGGCTGCTCGTGGTGCGTCGACTTCGGCACCATGCTGCAGCGGCACGAGGGCCTGGACATCGACCGGCTCAAGCACATCGACGAGTACGCGACGTCGCCGCTGTTCACCCGCCAGGAGCGGCTGGCGCTCGCGCTCGCCGACGCGATGTCCGGCCCGGCCGTCACGGTCACCGACGAGCAGATCGCCGAGCTGGTGGCCGAATTCGGCGAGAAGGGCGTGGTCGAGCTGACCTACCAGATCGGCCTGGAGAACTCGCGGGCGCGGATGAACAGCGCGCTCGGCATCGTCGACCAGGGCTTCACCTCGGGCGACGCCTGCCGGGTGCCGATGCCCTGACCGCGCGGCCCGGCCGGAGCGTCACTGCTCCGGCCGGGCGATGCGGGTGAGCTTGTCCGGGTTGACCTGGTCGTAGACGCCGACGATGCGGCCGTCGCGCAGGCTGAACGTCTGGACGCGCTCGTCGAGGGCGAGGTAGCCGTCGGCCGCGGGCAGCTGCGGCAGCCACAGGCCGAGGTCGCCGTTGACGAGCACCGGCCGCCCGTTCGCCATCGTGCCCGGCGCGTACTTCGCCAGCACCCCGAGCACGAAGCGGGCGACCTTGTCCGGTCCGACGATCATCCGGCGGCTGGTGCGCGAGCGGCCGTCGGAATCGCCGATCATGACCACGTCCGGGTGCAGCAGTTCGGTGACCGCGCGGATGTCGCCCGCCAGCAGCGCGACGACGAACTTCTCCAGCACCGCCTGCTGCTGCGCCAGTTCGAGCCGGGCGGGCGGGTCGGAGTCCTCGACCGCGCGGCGGCCGCGGGAGGCGTGCTGGCGCGCGGCCGCCGCGCTGCAGCCCAGGACGTCGGCGATCTCGGCGAACGGCACCGCGAACGCGTCGTGCAGCACGAACGCCACGCGCTGCTCGGGGGTGAGCCGGTCGAGCACCACCATCGCGGCCATCCGCAGGCCGTCGTCGCGCACCGCGGCCTCGAGCGGATCCTCGCTCGCCGGCGCGCCGAACGGCGTGACGATCGGTTCGGGCAGCCATTCGCCCACGTACTTCTCGCGCTGCACGGCCGCCGACCGAAGCCGGTCGAGGCAGATCCGGCCGACCACGGCGGTCAGCCAGCCGCGCAGGTCGCGGATCCCGGCGCGGCCGGCGTCGTCGAGCCCGGACAGCCGCAGCCAGGCCTCCTGCGCCGCGTCCTCGGCGTCCGCGCGGGTGCCGGTGAGCCGGTAGGCCGCTCTGATCAGGTGCGGCCGGTGGACGTCGAACTCGGCGGCGAAGTCCTCCAGCGCGGTCGTGGTGCCCATGTCCCGAGTGTGCCGCACGGCGCGGCGGCGGGGAGAACTATTGTGGTGCCGTGGCAGGACTGATTCGGGAGAGCGATATCGCGGAGGTGCGTGAGCGCAACCGGATCGACGAGGTCGTGGGGGAGTACGTCGCGCTGCGCCGTGCCGGCGGGGGCAGCCTGAAGGGCCTGTGCCCGTTCCACAACGAGAAGACCCCGTCGTTCAACGTGCGCCCCACTCACGGGACCTTCCACTGCTTCGGCTGTGGCGAGGGCGGCGACGTCATCAAGTTCATTCAGAAGATCGACCTCGTGTCGTTCGTGGAGGCGGTCGAGCGGCTCGCCGACCGCGTCGGGATCCGGCTGACCTACGAGGGCGGCGGCGCGTCGGTGCAGCGCGACCGCGGCACCCGGTCCCGGCTGATCGAGGCGCACCGCGCGGCGGCCGAGTTCTACGTCGAGCAGCTCGTGACCGACGAGGCGCGGGCGGCGCGGGACTTCCTGTCCGAGCGCGGTTTCGACGCCGCCGCGGCCAAGCAGTTCGGCTGCGGGTTCGCGCCCGGCGGCTGGGACAAGCTCACCAAGCACCTGCTCAACCGCGGGTTCGAGGTGAAGGAGCTGATCGCGTCCGGCCTGTCGAAGGAGGGCCAGCGCGGCCCGATGGACCGGTTCCACCGGCGGCTGGTGTGGCCGATCCGCGACGTCGGCAACGACGTGGTCGGCTTCGGCGCGCGGCGCCTGTTCGACGACGACCGGATCTCGGCGAAGTACCTCAACACCTCCGAAACGCAGATCTACAAGAAGTCGCAGGTCATGTTCGGCCTCGACCAGGCCAAGCGGGAGATCGCGAAACGGCACCAGGTCGTCGTGGTCGAGGGCTACACCGACGTGATGGCGATGCACGCGGCGGGCGTGCCGACCGCGGTCGCGTCCTCGGGCACCGCGTTCGGAGAGGACCACATGAAGGTCCTGCGGCGGCTGATGATGGACGACGACGCCTTCCGCGGCGAAGTCATCTTCACCTTCGACGGCGACGAGGCGGGCCAGAAAGCGGCGCTCAAGGCGTTCGAGGGCGACCAGACGTTCGCCGGGCAGACCTACATCGCGGTCGCGCCGGACGGGATGGACCCGTGCGAGCTGCGCATCGCGAAGGGCGACGCCGCGGTGCGCGACCTGGTGGCCCGGCGCACGCCGCTGTTCGAGTTCGTGATCAAGAGCATGCTGAAGCAGTTCGACCTGGATTCGGTCGACGGCCAGGTCGCCGCGCTGCAGAAGACCGTGCCGATGGTCGCCGCGATCAAGGACCGGGCGAGCCGGGACGGGTACGCGTCGAAGCTCGCCTGGTGGGTCGGCTGGCAGGACGTCGCGCAGGTGGTCAACCGGGTGCGCGGCGCGGCCGGGGCGGCGGCGCGGCGCGGTCCGGCCGAACCGCAGCAGCGGCGGTCCGCGGCCCGGCAGGAGGCCCCGGCGCCCGAGCCGGACAAGCAGGACCTGCCGCGTCCCGCGCCGAACGACCCCCGGTTCGTCGGGCAGCGCGAGGCGCTCAAGGCCGCGCTGCAGCAGCCCGCGATCGCCGGTCCGGAGTACGACTCGCTGCCGGAAGAGGCGTTCACGCACCCGGTGTACGTCGCGGTGCACCTGGCCGTGCTGAAGGCGGGCGGGGCGGCGTCCGGGCTCACCGGGCCCGCGCTGCTGGATGCCGCGTCGGCGCACTGTCCGGAAGGGACGGTCCGCCGCGTGCTCAGCGAACTGGCGGTGGAACCGTTGCGCGCCTTGGGCGAAGTGGACTCGCGCTACATCTCCGGCGTGCTCGCGGGCGTGCAGGAGAACCTCGTCGGCAGGCAGATCGGCGAGATCAAGTCGAAGCTGCAGCGGCTGTCGCCGGTCGAGGCCCCGGACGACTACCGGGCCCTGTTCGGCGACCTGGTCGCGCTGGAGCAGTACCGGAAGTCGCTGCGCGAGCAGGCGGCGAGCGGGTGGGAGTGACGTGGGACTGCTGAACCGGTTCTTCGGCGGCGGCGTGCCCCCGGGATTCCCCGGCACGCTGGACAAGGGCGAGGATCCGGTCGCCGCGGCCGCGGTCGAGGGCGGCGGGCACCTCGTGGTGACGTCGCTGGGCCTGTGGATCCCGTCCGGCGACGGCACGACGCGGCGGGTCGGCTGGCACCTGGTGGGCAAGGCGACCTGGGGCGACGGCGTGTTCACGCTGACCGAATCGGAGGAGACCGGGCGCGCGGGCGCGGTCGCGGTGCTGGCCGACCGCGAGCCGGTGCGCTTCCGGCTGCCGCAGCCGGGGAAGGTGCCGCAGCAGGTGCGCGTGCGCGTCGACGGCTCGGTGCGGGGACGGCACCGGCACGAGTTCCCCGAGGGCGGCGCGTGGTTCGTCCAGCGCAAGGTCCCCGGCCGTGACGGCGTGGAACTGCAGGTCCGCCCCGATCCGGGCACCGACCCGGCGCTGGTCGAGGCGGTCGCGGCGGAGGTTGCGGAGAAGCTGGCCAACCGGGGCGAGTAGCAGTACGCTCGTACTCAGTACGTCTGTACTGTTTACTGGCGGGAGGCTGCTCATGTGGGATCCGGCGAAGTACCTCGACTACTCCGACCTGCGCGGCCGGCCGTTCTATGACCTGATCGGGCGAATCTCGGCGACCGAGCCCCGCCGGGTCGTCGACCTGGGGTGCGGCCCCGGCACGCTGACCCTCGACCTGGCGATCCGCTGGCCAGACGCGGTCCTGGAAGCGATGGACAGCTCGCCGGAGATGGTCGCCGCGGCCCGCGAACGCGGGGTGGCCGCCGAGGTCGGCGACGTCCGGACGTGGACCCCGAAACCGGACACCGACGTGGTCGTCTCGAACGCCGTCCTGCAGTGGGTGCCCGGACACGAAGACCTGCTGCGCCGGTGGGCCGCGGAACTCCCCGCCGGCGCGGTGCTGGCAGTGCAGGTCCCCGGCAACTTCTCGGCCCCCTCGCACGCCCTCAGCCGTCAGCTGGCGGCCTCTCCGGCGTGGGCTTCACGGCTGTCCTCGGTCACTCTGCGCGCCGAAGACGCCGTCGGCGAACCCCGCGACTACGCGAACCTCCTCGCCGACGCCGGATGCCTGGTCGACGCGTGGGAAACCACGTACGTGCAACAACTTTCCGGCCAGCGTGCCGTCCTGGAGTGGATCACCGGAACCGCACTCCGCCCCATCCGCGCCGCCCTGGGCGACGAGGACTGGGCGGCTTTCCAGGACGACCTGGCCCCGCTGCTGGACGAGGCCTACCCGTCACGCGCGGACGGGACCACGTGGTTCGAGTTCCGGCGGATCTTCTTCGTGGCCAAGATTCCCGGCTGATGTCGTACTGGAACACGAACGTCGCCCGTCATCCGGGCATCCTTCGTGCCGTGCCCGCTGGATGCGCGACCGCGCTGGACGTCGGCTGCGGAGACGGCCTGCTGGTGCGGAAACTGGCTGACGCGGTGCCGAAGGTCACCGGCATCGACAAGTCGCCGGAGATGGTGGCTCAGGCCCGTTCGCTGTCCGACGACACCTTCGTCGAGGGAGATTTCCTCTCCGCCGACCTCGGCACCTACGACTTCATCTGCTCAGTGGCCACCATCCACCACCTGGATTTCGAAGCCGCCCTCACCCGGATGCGGGACCTGCTGCACCCAAGCGGCGCACTGGTAGTCGTCGGCCTGGCCCGAGACGCGAGCGCGACGGACTGGGCAGCGACGATCGCGGCAGCACCGATCGTGCGAATCGCGAAGACAGTCCGCCGCGCCCACGGCCCGGAGGGCATGCCGGCCATGCAGCCGCGGATGAGCTACCGCGAGGTGCGCACGACAGCGCAGCGGTTGCTGCCAGGCGTGCGCTACCGCCGACACGTGCTGCGCCGGTACTCGCTCACCTGGCAAAAACCGTCCTGAGCTGGGCTTGCTCAGCCGTTCCCGCGCCCGAACCTCTCGCCGAGCTTCGCCCGCGCCACCCCGGCGGCGCCCTGGACCATCGGATGGTCGGCCAGTTTGCGGTAGGTGCGCACGATCTGCTCGTACCGTCCCCGGCCGGCCTTGGTGCCCAGCACGTACCCCAGGCCCACGCCCAGCAGGAACTTCTTCATCAGCGGCCACACCTCTTCCTCAGCAGGACTTCCGACTGTCCATTGTCCAACACAACCGGCTCCCGTGCGGGGCCGCCGAAAACCCACCCCCCCGTGCGAGGCGGGAACGGCATGGGCTAAAGTTCTTCCCGTCAGCCCGGAGAGATCCGGACCGGCGGAGCACGATCCCCTGTAGCTCAACTGGCAGAGCATTCGGCTGTTAACCGGAGGGTTCTTGGTTCGAGTCCAAGCGGGGGAGCTCAAAGCCCAGGTCTGAGACCTGGGCTTTTTTACTGCCCATGAGTAGGGGCGATTTAGTGTCGATTTTGACGGTCGTCCAGATGGCCGGCTGTCGAGCCGTTGGTGGTCGCCTGCAGTAGCCGGTGGCGCTTCGGAGACGTGGGACTCCGATGGCGCGCTTACCGCTATCGATACTGGAGTGGTTGGGCTCGCTCGATAGTCGATTCGTTTGTCGATGCGTGCACGCGACGTCCTCGAGCAGCTTCAGGTTGCTGATCGAGCCTTTGAACCGCGCGTGGCGTGGCGGGCGGGTCGTGGCCGCGTGAATGTCCCCGGTGCCTCGCTGCGCGGTTCGGGTCCGATGGTGGTGGGGTTCGTCGCGGACGAGTTGATCCGGCTGTCCGAAGGTCGTAGCCGTGTGGACGAGCCAGAGCCGTGATCGAGCGGTGGACTGGTTCGTCGTTCGGAGATCCCGTGTTGGGAGGTCAATCTTGGTGCAGCACGGCGCAGGGCCAGTAGCCGTCGCGCGGGGTTGCGGGTCATGGTCGCCGCGGTCATGCAGATCTGGGCGCGACGACCGCGCTGTCTGCGCTTGTCGTGCCGTGGTGGTATCGCGACCTGATCCAGCGTTTCTGGGGGTGAAGTCTCGCTCGGCGCTGCGGTTTTGCAGGCTTCCGGATTAGACAGCAGCGGCCTGAAGGCGTCGAAACTGTGCGTTCAGAATACGGGGATGTGTTGTTTCGGATTCGGTGCCGACTGTATTGAGTAAGATTCTTGACGGTCCTGGCCTTATTGGTGAATTCAGTCGGCGTGCAGTTAGCTGGAGACAATGCGTCCGTGAGTTGTCCAATGGGTCGCGCAGCTTATGGCGTCGCTCCATACCGGTGGGGACCGCGTTGGCTGAGCGTCTCCGGCCTGCGGGAACAGCACTGCTGACCTTCTGACTGTCAGTGAGGATAGGGTCACTCTAAGTCTGCGGTTTGACGCTGGCAGGTCGAGAATGGCGTGGTCAACCCCTGTCGTTCGCTACCGTTGGGTGCCGTTCGCGGACGTTGCTCACGCACGTCTGCTCCAGGGTTGCTCCAGGAAAATTCGTGAGAATGCGCGCTACAAATCTGCTTGGCGCGGCTGCCGTCAGGCGGCCCATCTGTGCAGGCCAGCGTCTGCAGCAGATGAGGCAAGGTCTCGAACGGTTGAACTTCGAGTCGTTTGCGCTTGGCTTCACTGCGGTTGAGGCGACCTGGGGCGATCAGTTCCCGGGCCTGATCCGGTTCTGCGCAAGCCGATCGATCACCTGGCTCGGCAGGCAGCCGTTCTCGGTCACCCGCGCCGGTTGGGCGCTTGAACAGGTCGAGGTCTCAACGCGCCAGCTCAGTTCCCCGACCGCCGCCGGTCGCCGGCGGGCTGTGCGCGGACCGGAACCTGCACAAAGTGACCCCATGGTTGCTTATTGTGTGGTCCGATAGAGAGGACGGCCGAGTACGGTGAGTGTTGGAGGGGGTCGTTTCCGTGGTGGACGGACCGGGGTTCCACGTTGACGTCGACAAGGTGGCGGAAGCCGGGAGCGGGATCAGCCGAAGCGTTACAGACCAACAGGGGTTCCAGCTCCGCGGCCTCTGCGGTGACGTCGAGCTGTATGGCCACCAGGGTGTGCACGACGGGTTGATGGATTTCTGCACGCGGTGGTCCGACGGCCTCGACATCCTCACCGACGACGCCGACAAGATCGGCGCCACCCTCACCAGAGCCGCGAACGCTTACCGCGGAATCGACGATGCGACAGCTCGGACCCTCCGGACCGATCCCGGCCAGCAGGCGGTCAATGATGGCTGAGCTCGGCCAAACCCAGGACCCAGCCGCCCTGATCCCCGGCAACCCGGAGGCGATCGAAGAGAACGCGCGCGTCCTGCAAGCGCGTGCCGGAGAAGCCGGCGGTGCGGCCGACGGCCTGAAAGCGATCGACACCGGTGCGTGGCAAGGCCCGGCCGCAACAGCATTCCACGACAAATTCTCGTACGAACCCGGAAAGTGGTACGCCGCGGCCGACTCCCTGCAAGCCGCCAGCGGGGCGCTGAACGACTACGCCCGCACGCTGCGATGGGCGCAAGCTCAGGCAGCCGAGGCCGTCTCGCTGTGGACCCAAGGCCAAGCCGCAACCCAGCAGGCCAAGGCGTCCTACGACCAGGCTGCCGCGCAGGCACAGGCGAACAACCAGCCTCCGCCTGTCTTCACCGATCCGGGTGAGACACAGCGGCAAGCCGCTCGGGATGCGCTCAACCGCGCTCGCGCCCAGCTCGCGGACAGCGGCAACATCACCGCGCAGACGCTGCGCGACCGTGCCGGTCAGGCGCCGCAGAAGTCCGGCTGGCTCGACGACGTCGGGGATACGCTCGCACAGGCCGGCGCGGATGTCGTCAACGCCATGGCGTCGGCCGGGAACGCCATGCTCAACCACCCCCTGGATACCCTCGCGGCCGCTGGCGGCATCGGTCTGACTGTGATCAGCGGTGCCGGGGAAGGCTTGGGCGGGGTCCTGGACGCGACCGGCGTCGGCGCGGTCGCCGGCGTACCGCTGAACGTCGTGTCTGCGGCGGGCATCGCGGCCGGGGTCTCGATGACGGGGGCTGCTGTCACGGATCTCGCAGGTCACGCCGCTGGCGACGACCGGGTTGAACCTCTCCAAGTCAACAGCAGCAGCGAGAGCGCGGGAAGTTCTGCAGCGGACTCGTCTCCGCCGGCGGGCGCACAGGACGGCTGGGCCTCCCGGCCGTCCAACAATGGCAAGGGAACCGTGTGGCAGAAACCGGGTTCCTCCGGTGACGCGAATTCCGTCCGAGTCATGGAACCCGGAGCGGATCCGCGATACCCGAACGGCTACGTCAAGTTCACCAACGAACACAACCAGCCTGTTAAGCTTGACGGCAAGCCGGGATCCAGGGCGGAAACCCATATCCCACGCAACGCAGACGGATCGTACCCGACCCCGAAAGGATGGTAGCCGTGAATCTCGGCCTTGAGGGAAAGAAGCTGCTCTCCATAACGGTCGAATACAGTGCCGTCCTGCATTTCTCCGACGACTACACGGCGCGCATCGAATCACCGTTCAGCTTCAACGTGCCAGGGAGACAGTACAGTTTTTCCCCGGAGAGCGATCCGCAAGAATCATTCCAGCCGATGGATGTCTTGGTGTCTCAAGTCGTAGCGAAGTCCGATGCGGACAATTCTGGCACGTTGAGAATAGCGTTCGGCAACGGCGCTGCGATCCAGGCGGAGAAAGACGACGAATACGAAGCATGGACAGTATCCGGGCCTGACGGATTCCTGGTCGTCTCCATGCCTGGCGGAGAACTCGCAACCTGGGACGCCAAGCCCGACGCTCCTTGACGAGGTTCGCCCGCCGCGTGCGACGGCGAGAAGGTGGTCCGCTAAGGCGCGGATGGCGTGACATCGAGATAGCCGGGAGTATTGCGATCGGGTCGCTAGTGTTCGGCGCTGGCGAGCCTTTGCTGGACGACAGCGCCGAGGCCTTCCCGATGCTGCGGCCCGGTCTCGACCTCGCAGCCGAGCGGCAGCGGCGTGAGGTATGCCGGTGCCGGCGAGGCGATCGAGGGGAGCGACCTCTATCCGGGTGCCCGGCCGGCGTTGCCTGCCCTCCGCGCGAGCGCGGCGTGGGTGGGTGTTGCCGACAATCAGACAGAGAAGGCCGCCCGACTGCTAGTTTGAGGGCGCAGTGATGACGGGGTGTGAGGGGAGCATCACATGGGGAGATCGGGTGACGGTTCTCCGCCTGACGCAGGCGAGGACGTGCCGGCCGGGAGATGCCGGGTGCCAGCGCGGCGCGGGTTGGAACGGCTTGTCGGGCCGGCGGTACGCGAGGACGGCGGGTGTCGGGTACCGGTTCGAGCCTGTTGAAGTCGAGCAGGTGCGGCTCGTGCAAACGTCATTGCAGCGCATGGTCGACCACAACGTGATTGTGCAGCGGACCGCATACGCGTACCTCAACGCGCTGAAAAAAGCCAACGGAACGTATGCGCCGCTTGATGCTTGGCAAAGTGAATCCCGGAAAGCCCGCTCTTGGCGGCATGTATTAATAGGATATTGGTGACTCTTTCTCGATTTCGTCTTGCCCTGGCCGGTATCGCAGGCGTGGTGGCTGTCGGGGTCAGCGGGTGTTCCGAACCGACTCAGGGGACGGCAAGCCCGGTGCCTTCCGGTGCCAGTCAGAGTGGTTCGCCCTCGTCGTCGGGGAGCGACAATGTGGAGGCTCCGAGGGTTGCGGCTCCGGTCAATGTGGACAAGTACCTCGCGGATCCGTGCAGCATGTTGACACCGTCGCAGCTGTCCGCGTTGCAGCTGAGCCAGCCCGAGGCTGACAAGGCGTCCAGCAGCGTCGGCTGCGGTTGGCGGTTCAGCGACGGGTACACGGCCGTCAGCGCCACGTTCTTGACCACGGTCAAGAACGGCTTGACGAACACCTATCGGCAAAACGCTTTCGGTTATTACAAAGACGGTTACTTCGAGCCGACGGTCGTGAGCGGTTTTCCGGCCGTGCTGGCCAACACCGCGGACCGCCGCAGTCAAGGACAGGTGACCATGCTGGTCGGAGTGTCGGATCAGACCGAAATGCTGGTGCTGATCCAGGGCCCGCCTGGTAGCAACGCCACGACAGCGGCCACGAACGTGACCAAGGCTGTCCTGTCGACGATGCAAGGCAAGTAGTGAGCTGGCGGGACAATCGATGTCCGTTCAGCAGATCTACGACAACTTCGCGACCGGTGTTGGGCCGGACGGGTTGACGCAGGCAGCCGTCTATGTCTCCCCGTCCAGGCGCATTGCGAGGCCCGGGCCGCGACTTGCCGCCCTCGAAGGCACGCACAGGGACGGCGTCGCTGCACTTTGGTCCGGTCGCCGAGTTCTCGCGTCTGAACCATGCCAGCAGAAGGCGCGGCTTCCGCGCTGCCACTCTTGTCGGTAGGCCGTGGCACGCATTGGCCAATGCATGAGAAAGACAGTCTCGACCTTCGAACGGACGCAGCGCACGAGAACCTCAGCCTGGTGTCCACCCCGGATTTGCTGGGCAGGTATGCAGCGATACTGCGGGAGCTGCGTGACCGCGGGGTCGTAAGAACCCGGAACGCGCCGCTGGGGGACTATGCCGAACACCTAGCGGCCGAGGCCTATGCCGGCGAGCTCGTACCGAATTCGGTCAAGTCCTACGACTTGCTCGCCGCGGACGGCCGCCGGATCCAGGTGAAAGCCCGGGCCATGGGGCCGGAGACGCGGTCAGGCGCTGTCTTCTCCGCCTTCCGTTCCTTCGACTTCGACATCGCCGTGCTCATCGCCTTCGACAGCACCACCTACGAGCTGCGGTGGGCCCGTGAGGTGCCGGCCGCCGACATCGAAACCGCCGGCCGGTATTCGTCCCATATCAACGGACGGCTGATCAGAATCAGCACTGGCGCCAAGCTCGGCGACGATGTCACTGCCCGGTTCAAGGATGTCATGTCCCGTTAGCCGGGTTCCGGCAGTTGGCGGAGTCTGCGCCAGTGCATCCGAGGACGCGCGGCGCGAGCGGGTCGATTCCGGAGTGCTCGATGCGATTGCGATCTTGGGCCGAGTCCGGGCGGCCCTGGGTGCCACGACCTCACCGGGGGCCGGTGCACGACGCGAGCACCGGAAATCTCTGCCTCCGCGGCCGCACCGGAACCGATCTGGCCAAAAATCTCCGAAGGCCCTGTCGAGTCGCGCCCGATCCGTTCGTCTTCCTCTTGTCAACGCACCCACGGCCGTGGCGGGCACCCGCCGGGAACTCGGCTTCTCCTGGAAGGACACCACCCGATGAGCACCACCTCGCAAGATCCGACCGTCCTGCACTTCGACATCCTCGTCGACGTTCCCCTCGAGCGGGCCTTCCGCGTGTTCACCGAGCGGTTCGACGAGGTCAAGCCTCGCGAGCACAACCTCCTCGCGGTGCCGATCGAACGGACCGTGCTGGAGGCTGAGGCCGGTGGCACCGTGTACGACCTCGGTTCCGACGGCAGCCGGTGCACCTGGGCGCGGGTGCTTGCGTGCGAGCCGCCGGATCGGCTGGTTCTCAGCTGGGACATCAGCCCTCGCTGGCAGTTGGAGTCCGATCCCGGTCGTACCAGCGAGGTGGAGATCCGGTTCGTCGCCGAGGGTGCCGGGCGCACTCGGGTCGTGCTCGAGCATCGGCATCTCGACCGGCACGGCGAAGGCTGGGAGAGCTTCGCGGGGCTCGGCTCCGGTTCGGGCTGGCCGTTGTACCTCGACCGGTTCCGGGCCGCGACGGAGCGGGATGCCGCGGGAAGCTGACAACGTCCTTGCCGGGACTGATCCGGCAAGGCGCGCGCGACATGGATGGCCCCGGCTGCGACGAGTGGTCGGGGCCATTGACCTTCGGCGTCGATTCCTTGTTCGACGGCGCGGATTAATCGGGGAAAGAACTCCGGCGAAAGTGTTGATCATCATTCATCGGTCAATTCCGACACCGGCAACGGTAGCGAGCAAAGTCCTTGCTGGACAACGGGTTGCGCCACTCGAATGGGCGACTCCGACTGGTTGAGGAAAGTTTTACCCGCCCTATAAAAAACGAACTGTTGCACAGTGAAACAGATCACCACCGCTGGATGGATACGGCATTTTTACGGCGATCACCGCTAACGTGAAGCCGTTCCCGCGCCCCGCGCATTTCGCTTCGGACGCGCCGCGCTGTTTCCATTCGGAGGTCGGACGAACGATGGGTGACCAGTCCCGGGCAAGCACTACGCCCGCGTCGGACGCGTTGTTGCGGCTGGGGCGGTATTTGACCCGGTCGAGCACCTCGCCGGACCTGCGCGCGGTGTATCGCACCGGCGGGCGCGAGGGTGACGTGTTCTACCGGGACCGCTGGAGTCACGACAAGATCGTCCCGTCCACGCACGGCGTCAACTGCACGGGGTCCTGCCGGTGGAAGGTCTACGTCAAGGACGGGATCATCACCTGGGAGAGCCAGGACCCGGACTATCCCTCGGTGGGCCCGGACCTGCCGGAATACGAACCCCGAGGCTGTCCGCGCGGTGCGTCGTTCTCCTGGTATTCCTATTCTCCGACCCGGGTGCGGTTCCCGTACGCCCGCGGCGTGCTGGTCGAGATGTACCGGACGGCGCGGGCCGAGCACGGTGATCCGGTGCGCGCTTGGGAGTCCATTGTGGACGATCCGGTGAAGCGCCGGGCTTACCAGCGCGCCCGCGGGAAGGGCGGGCTGGTGCGGGTGAGCTGGGACGAGGCCGCCGAGATCGCCGCGGCGGCGCATGTGCACGCGATCGCGCGCTACGGGCCGGACCGGGTGGCCGGGTTTTCGCCGATTCCGGCGATGTCGCTGGTCTCGCACGCGGTCGGGTCCCGGTTCATGGCCCTGCTCGGCGCGCCGATGCTGTCGTTCTACGACTGGTACGCGGATCTGCCGGTCGCCTCGCCGCAGGTGTTCGGCGACCAGACCGACGTGCCCGAGTCCGCGGACTGGTGGGACGCGGCCTACCTGGTCATGTGGGGCTCCAACGTGCCGGTGACCCGCACCCCGGACGCGCACTGGATGACCGAAGCCCGCTACCGGGGCCAGAAGGTCGTGGTGGTGTCGCCGGACTACGCGGACAACACCAAGTTCGCCGACGAGTGGCTCGCCCCGCATCCGGGCACCGACGCGGCGCTCGCGATGGCGATGGGGCACGTGATCCTCACCGAGTTCTTCGTCGAGAAAGAAATCGATTACTTCGCCGACTACGCGCGCCGCTTCACCGATCTGCCCTTCCTGGTCACGCTGGAGGAACGGGACGACGCGGCGGTGCCGGGGAAGTTCCTCACCGCCGCGGACCTCGGCCAGGACGTCGCCGAGGCGGCGTGGAAGACGGTCCTGCTGGACGACCGCACCGGGGAACCGGTGGTGCCCGGCGGTTCGCTGGGGTTCCGCTGGAACGACGAGGACGAGGGACGCTGGAACCTCGACCTCGGCGACGTCGTCCCGCGGCTGACCCTGCTCGGCGAGGGGGAAACAGCCGAGGTCCTGCTGCCGAGGTTCGACGCGACGGACGGCTCCGGGGCGGTGCTGCGCCGGGGCGTGCCGGTGCGGCGCCTCGGCGGTCGCGTCGTCACCACCGTCTTCGACCTGCTGCTCGCGCAGTACGGCGTGCGCCGCGCGGGGCTTCCCGGCAGCTGGCCGGAGTCGTACGCCGATCCGAGCCAGCCGGGCACCCCCGCGTGGCAGGAGGAGATCACGTCGGTTCCGGCCGACCGGGCGGCCCGGATGGCGCGCGAATTCGCCCGCACCGCCGAGGAATCCCGCGGCCGGTGCATGATCCTGATGGGGGCCGGGACCAACCACTGGTTCCACTCCGACACCGTGTACCGCACGTTCCTCGCGCTGCTGACCATGACCGGCTGCCAGGGCCGCAACGGCGGCGGCTGGGCGCACTACGTCGGCCAGGAGAAGGTCCGCCCGCTGACCGGGCACGCGACGCTGGCCGGCGCGCTGGACTGGGTCCGGCCGCCGCGGCACATGATCGGCACCGCCTACTGGTACCTGCACACCGGCCAGTGGCGCTACGACCGGATGCGCAACGACGCGCTGCTTTCCCCGTTGGCGACCGGGAAACTCGCCGGCACGTCGGCCGCCGACACGCTGGCGACCTCGGCCCGGCTCGGCTGGATGCCGTCGTACCCGACCTTCGACCGCAATCCGCTCGACCTGGTCGACGAGGCCGAGGCGGCCGGGGCGGACCCGGTCGAGCACGTCGTCGCGCGGGTCCGCAGCGGCGAGCTGGGATTCGCCTGCGAGGACCCGGACGCGCCGGAGAACTGGCCGCGCGTGCTGACCGTGTGGCGATCGAACCTGCTGGGCTCCTCGGCGAAGGGGCACGAGTACTTCCTGCGCCATCTGCTCGGCACGGACGCGAACGTCCGCGCGGAAGAGGCGCCGCCGCACCTGCGCCCGGAAACCGTTGCCTGGCGCGAAGAAACAGCCGAGGGCAAGCTGGACCTGATGCTGGCGCTGGACTTCCGGATGACCAGCACCACCTTGTTCGCCGACGTCGTGCTGCCCGCCGCGACCTGGTACGAGAAGCACGACCTGTCGTCCACCGACATGCACCCGTTCGTGCATTCGTTCAACGCCGCGGTCGATCCGCCGTGGCAGACCCGGACCGACTTCGACGCCTTCCACACCATCGCGCGCCGGTTCAGCGAACTGGCCCGGGTCCACCTCGGCGTGCGCAAGGACCTGGTCGCCACGCCGATGCTGCACGACACCGCGGGCGAGACCGCGCAGCCCGGCGGCGTCGTCCGGGACTGGCGCGACGGCGAGACCGAGCCCGTTCCCGGCGTCACCTTCCCGGCGTTGACCGTGGTCGAACGCGATTACCCCGCGGTGGCCGCGAAACTGGCCACGCTGGGACCGCTGCTGGACGAACTCGGCACCGCCACCAAGGGCGTCGCCTACGACGTCCGGGAGGAACTGGCCTGGCTGGGCAAGAAAAACGGCCTCGCCCGCTCCGGTCCCGCCGAGGGAAGACCGCTGATCGACACCGACATCCGCGCCTCCGACGCGGTGCTCGCGCTCTCCGGCACCACGAACGGACGTCTTGCGGTGCAAGGGTTCGAACAGCTGGAGCGGCGGGTCGGGCAAGAGCTGGCGCACCTGGCCGCCGAGCACGAGGGCAAGCGGATCACCTTCGCCGACACCCGATCGCGCCCCGCCGCGGTGATCACCAGCCCGGAATGGTCGGGCAGCGAAAGCGGCGGACGGCGGTACTCGGCGTTCGTGATCAACGTCGAGCACCTCAAACCGTGGCACACGCTGACCGGACGGCAGCACTTCTTCCTCGACCACGACTGGATGCACGAACTCGGCGAGGCGCTGCCGGTCTACCGCCCGCCGCTGGACCTCAACCGGATCTTCGGCGACACCGGCGATTCGCCCGGCGAGGTGACCGTGCGGTACCTGACCCCGCACAGCAAATGGTCCATCCACTCCACCTACCAGGACAACCTGCACATGCTGACGCTGTCCCGGGGCGGCCAGACGATCTGGGTCAGCCCGGCGGACGCGGCGGCGATCGGCGTGCGCGACAACGACTGGGTCGAGGCGGTGAACCGCAACGGCGTGGTGGCGGCGCGCGCGATCGTGTCGCACCGGATGCCCGCGGGCACGGTGTTCATGTACCACGCCCAGGACCGCGCCGTGAACGTGCCGCGCACCGAGACGACCGGCAAACGCGGCGGCACCGGCAATTCGCTCACCCGGCTGCTGATGAAACCCACTCATCTGATCGGCGGCTACGCCCAGCTGACTTTCGGCTTCAACTACCTGGGGCCGACCGGAAACCAGCGCGACGAGGTCACCGTGCTCCGCCGCCGGGACCAGGAGGTGCGGTACTGATGAGGATCATGGCGCAGCTGGCCATGGTGATGAACCTGGACAAGTGCATCGGCTGCCACACCTGTTCGGTCACCTGCAAGCAGACGTGGACCAACCGGGCGGGCACCGAGTACGTGTGGTTCAACAACGTGGAAACCCGGCCGGGGCAAGGGTATCCGCGCCGTTACGAGGACCAGGAGAGCGGCAAGGGCGGCTGGGTCCGCACGCCCGGCGGCAAGCTGAAACTGCGCGCCGGCGGACGGTTGCGCAAGCTCGCCACCGTGTTCGCCAACCCGGATCTGCCGGAGATCGGCGACTACTACGAACCCTGGACCTACGAGTACCGCACGCTGCTCGACGCCCCGCTGGGCGACGACGTGCCGACCGCGGCACCGGTCTCCGCCGTGACCGGGCAGCCGATGCAGCCCTCCTGGGGCCCGAACTGGGACGACGACCTCGGCGGCTCGACCGAGCACGGCGTCGCGGACCCGTTGCTGGAACGCGTGCGGGACCAGGTCGGCGCGAAAGTGAAGATGGAGTTCGAGCAGAGCTTCATGTTCTACCTGCCGCGGATCTGCGAGCACTGCCTCAACCCCGCGTGCGTGGCCAGTTGCCCGTCCGGCGCGATGTACAAGCGCGAGGAGGACGGCATTGTCCTCGTCGACCAGGAACGCTGCCGCGGCTGGCGGATGTGCGTCACCGGCTGTCCGTACAAGAAGGTCTACTTCAACCACAAGACCGGCAAAGCGGAGAAGTGCACCTTCTGCTATCCGCGGGTGGAGGCCGGTCAGCCGACGGTGTGCTCGGAGACCTGCGTGGGCCGCCTGCGCTACCTCGGCGTGCTGCTCTACGACGCCGACCGGGTCGCCGAGGCGGCCGCGGTGCCCGACGAGCACGACCTGTACCCGGCGCAGCTGGACCTGCTGCTCGACCCGCACGATCCGGACGTGGTCCGGGCGGCCGAGCGGGCCGGGATCCCGCGCGACTGGATCGGCGCGGCCCAGCGGTCCCCGGTCTACCGGCTCATCCACGACTACCGGCTCGCGCTGCCGCTGCATCCGGAGTACCGGACCATGCCGATGGTCTGGTACGTCCCGCCGCTGTCCCCGGTGGCGGACGCGGTGTCCGGCAGCGGATTCGACGGCGAGGACGGGCACAACCTGTTCGGCGCGATCGACGCGCTGCGCATCCCGGTCGAGTACCTGGCCGAACTGTTCACCGCCGGGGACCCGGAACCGGTCCGCGCGTCGCTGCGCCGGCTCGCCGCGATGCGCTCCTACATGCGGTCGGTGACCCTCGGCCGGGAACCGGACGACCAGCTGGCCGCCGCGGTCGGCTTGGACGGGGAGCGGATGTTCGCCATGCACCGGCTGCTGGCGCTGGCCAAGTACGACGAGCGGTACGTCATCCCGACCGCGGGCATCGGACAGGCGCACGCACTGGAAAGCATTGCCACGCAATGCAGTCTCGACACCGACGGCGGACCCGGGATGGGCGGCGGCCCGGAGCCGGGGCAGGTCGACCTGCTGAGCTGGCGCGAAGGAGAACGGCCGGACGCGCTCTTCCCGACGCTTTCGCGCGGCGGTGACCGGTGAGGCTGTTTCGCCGCCATACCAAGGAAAACCGGCACCGCGGTGTCCTGCGCGCCG
This sequence comes from Amycolatopsis sp. CFH S0740, assembly GCF_004522315.1. NCBI lineage: Bacteria > Bacillati > Actinomycetota > Actinomycetes > Pseudonocardiales > Pseudonocardiaceae > Amycolatopsis > Amycolatopsis sp. CFH S0740. The sequence goes on from NZ_SDLS01000028.1 coordinate 118,871, forward strand.
TGGCTGGCTGGTGCCTGCAATACCCGGACGATTCGGTACTGGGCAAGACGGAGTTGTTGCGCGCCGCGCTGAACGAGATCGCCGACGTCCCCGGCCGGGCCGAGCTGCTCCGGGTGCTCGACCATCTCGACGGCCCCGCGCCGGGCGAGCACTACGTCGAGGTCTTCGACCGCAAACCCCGGCGCACGCTGCACCTGACCTGGTACACCGACGGCGACACCCGCCGCCGCGGCAGCTCGCTGGCCGAACTGCGGCAGTACTACCGCGAACACGGCTTCGAACCAGCCGAGAACGAACTGCCCGATTTCCTTCCGGTGGTACTGGAATTCGCCGCCGCCGCCGATCCGGGCGCCGCTGACGAACTGCTCGCCCGGTTCCGCCCCGGGCTGGAACTGTTGCACCGCAACCTGATCAAGCTCGGCACGCCGTACCAGGACGCGATCGCCGCCGTGCTCGCGACGATCGCCGCGGCGGCCGCACCCCCTGTTCCGCAACCGCCGCGCGAACTGGTGGGACTCGACCCCTATCCGACCGGGAGCGCTCGATGACCAGCCTTGACGTGCTGTTGTGGGGAGCTGCCCCGTACGCCACCGTCGCGTTGCTGATCGGCGGCACCGTCTGGCGGTACCGCTACGACAAATTCGGCTGGACGAGCCGGTCCTCGCAGCTGCATGAATCGAAGCTGCTGCGGATCGGCAGCCCGCTGTTCCACTTCGGACTGCTGATGGTGCTCGGCGGGCACGTGCTCGGCCTGCTGGTCCCGAAGGGCCTCACCGAACTGCTCGGCGTCACCGAGGACAACTACCACCTGGTGTCGCTGGCCATGGGCACTGTCGCCGGGCTGGCCGCGCTCACCGGCCTCGGAGTGCTGGTGTGGCGGCGGTTGCGCACGCCAGCGGTCCGGGCGGGCACGAGCCGCAGCGACCGCGCGATGTACCCGGTGCTCGCGCTGGCGCTCCTGGCCGGAACCGCTACGACCGTCATCGACAACGGCTTTCGCGGCGGCTACGACTACCGCGAGACGATCGCGCCGTGGTTCCGGGGCGTCCTCACGCTGAATCCGCACCCGGAGCTGATGGCGCACGTGCCGGTGGACTACCAGCTCCACACCGCGCTCGGCATGGTGCTGTTCGCGCTGTGGCCGTTTTCCCGGCTGGTGCACGCGTTCAGCGCACCGGTGCACTATCTGCTGCGGCCGTACGTGGTGTACCGGCGGCGCGATCCCGGCCAGGTCGGGAACCGGGCCGCGCGGCGGGGGTGGGAGCCGACGGTTCGGCGCTGAGCCAGGTGTGCGCGGCGGGTCACTGGCCTTGCTGGGACGCGGCGGCGTGGGCGCCGAGGTCGTCGAGGGTCAACGGGTGCCGCGGCGGCTGTTCGAGCACGATCCGGCGGGTCGCGGTCAGGTCCGCGCCGACGTGCAGCAGTTCGCCGGGACGGAGGTTCTGCCAGCCGGGGTCTTCGTCCATGCGTTCGCTGGCGACCACGGCGGCGCGGTGCCGGGCGAGACCGCTGGACCGGGCCCGGATCCGGCCCGCCGCGCTCGCGTGTTCGAGGTGCCGGTCGCCGTGCGGGCCGCCTGCGCAACGCTGCAGGACGTAGAGGTCGTGCGTGTCGGGGTAGCGCAAGGCCCACAAGCCGTCCGCGGTAGTGAGAACGAGGTTGATCGCGTAGACCGGGAGATTCAGGGCGGCCCAGCGGGCGGCGGCGGTGATCCCGGCGCTCACGTCGCCGTCATGAGCGTCGATTTCTTGGGTGACCATAGCGAAGAAACGTTCGGAGTCGGTGTCGCCCTTGACGAGCTCCCGGTACTCGCCGAGCCGGGCTTCCAGCCGGGGGAGATCGCCGAGGACGCCGTTGTGGGCGAACAACCGGCCGTGCTGGGCGAACGGATGGGTGTTGGCCGGTTCGAGGCCGCCGGTCGAGGCGTAGCGGATGTGGGCGAGGAAGGTCGTTGACGTGCATTCCTTGGCCTCGCAGGCGAACTGTTTGTCCTCGTAGGCCGCGAATGGCTGTTTCCAGACCTGCGGCGTGCCTTGCTCGTCGAAGATGCCGAGCCCGGTCCCGTCCGGTTCGCGCCGGCTCTGGGCGGCGAGGCTGTCGGGCGCTTCGAGCAGCCAGAACGTGGCGTGCACGCGCTCCGGGGCAGCGGACAGACCAAACAGACGGCACATGCCGATCCCTTCCCGTCGCGGTTCGGTCCGTGGTTACCCGGGGGAATCGGCCTCAACCCTCGCGGGCGGAGGGCGTCCAGCGGCGGCGTTTTCAGGAGATCCGCAAGCCCCAGCTCGCGATGTCCGTCGCGAGGGAGAGCAGTTCGGCGAGACCGGCTTCGTCCTCGCGCAGCGCGTCGGGACGCCAGGCGAGGCTGAGCACGCCGTTCCAGCTCGCCCAGAGCACGGTGGCCGCTTTGCGCGCGTCGAGCGGGCGGATCGCGCCCTCGGCGATGCCGCGCTCGATCGCGTCGATCATGCGCGCGTTCTGCTCGTCGACACGGTGCGCGAGGCGGGCCGCCGTCTCGGCTGCGGCGGGGTAGTTGCCGAGCGGGGCGGGGAACGCGAGCATCCGGAAGAACTCCGGCTGTTCGAGGTAGAACCGCAGGTACTCCTCGGCCGCGGCCTCCAGCTGTTCGATCGGGGAGCGGTCGGGCGTGTAGGCGCGGTCCATGTACTCGCGGTCGACATCGAGGGCCCGGTCGACGACGGCGGCGTGCAGCCCCGCCTTCGACCCGAAGTTGTTGTAGATCGACCCCACCGCGACACCGGCGCGCTCGGCGATCTCCTCGACCGTCGTCTCCTCGAACGGGCGACCCGCGAAGACCTTCTCGGCGGCCCTGAGCAAGGCGTCGATCGTCCGCTGCTTTCGGGGGTCGCGCGCCTTCGTGCCGCCGGTCGTCATCACGCGATCGTACGGCCGGTTTCTGCATCCATTGCAAGAACTCCCCGATGCGTGCTACCTTCCGGACACTTCTTGCAATCGTTACAAGAGTTGCGCGCCCTTCCGGCGGTGGAGGAGGAAACCCGATGTCCGAACTCCGCGAACACGCCGACCAGGAAGCCGCTGAGCTCGTGGAACGGTTCGCCGAAGCCTGGAGCCGGATGGACCCGGACGCGTTCACCCCGCTGTTCCAGCCCGGCGTCCGGTTGATCCACCCGCTCGAGCGCACCACCCGCGGCGTCGCCGAGGCGCGCGAATTCATGACGCGGACCATGAACCTCGTCCCGGATCTGCGCTACGACGTCCAAGGCTGGGCGAGCGGCTCGGGTCAGGTGCTGATCTGGGGCCGCCTGTACGGAACGCTCGGCGGCAGGCCGATCGAATGGCCGCTTGTCGACCGGATCACGGTCGAAGGCGGGTTGATCGCCGAACGGACCGCCTACTTCGACCCGCTGGTGATCATCGGTGCCGTGTTGCGGCGCCCCCGCGCGTGGCTGCCCTACCTGGGCAATCGGCTGCGCAGGTTCCGCGCCGGACGCGGTCCAGGCAATCGCGGCGGCGTGGCATGAGCGACGCCGGATCCGCCCGCTCGGTGACGGTCGACGGCGCGCGGCTCGCGTTCACCGAACTCGGCGATCCTTCCGCCGAACCGATCGTGCTGCTGCACGGCTATCCGGCCAACCGCCGCTCCTGGCGCCATCAGCTGCCCGGGCTCGCCGAGGAGCATCACGTCTTCGCGCTGGACTGGCTCGGCTGGGGCGAGTCGGAACGCCGCACGGACCTGTCCTTCGACTACGACACCGAGGTGAACCGCGTCGGACGGGTGCTCGAAGCGCTCGGCATCGCCGAATGCAACCTGTTCGGCCACGATTACGGCGGCTTCCTGTCCCTCGGCTTTGCCCAGCGCCATCCCGACCGAGTGCGGCGGCTCGCGATCCTCAACAGTCGTGCGCACCGCACTTTCGTGCCGAAGTGGTACGCCGTGTTCTCGCTCGTCGGCATCCTGGGACGCAGCCCGTTCGCCGCCTTGCCGCTCCCGCTGGAAACGATCAACCGGGTGGCCCTGCGCGGGCTTTTGCGCGCCGGTGTCTTCGACCGCGCGATACTGGACAGCTACCTGAACTGGATGTCCACTTCGGACGGTCGACGGTGGCTCCTGCACTTTTTCCGCGAGTACCGGGTACCTGCTCGCCGGGAACTCGCTGAGGGCCTCGACAAGATCCAGTGCCCCGCCGCGGTTGTGTGGGGAACTGCGGACGAGTATCTCCGGACTTCTATCGCTGAAGAACTCGCCGCGCGGATCCCCGGGGCCGAGCTCACGTTGATTGAAGGGGCTGGGCATTTCGTGATGGAAGAAGCCCCGGACGCGGTGCTTGCCGCCCTGCGTGAGCTGTTGGGTCTCGGGAGTAGCCAGGTAACCTGGCAGAAATGAGTTTCCGGTTAGCGGCGTACGCCGTGTGCATCGAAAACGAATCGGTACTGCTCGCGCGTTACGTTTCGCCGAAGGGCGGAAGCCGCTGGACCCTTCCCGGCGGCGGTGTCGAGCACGGGGAGGATCCGTTCGACGCGGTGATCCGCGAGGTTTCCGAGGAAACCGGGTGCGAGGCGGTGGTCGAACGCCTGCTGGGAGTGGATTCCCGGATCATCCCGGCGGCCGAGCGTCTGGTGCCGGATTCGGGTCCGCACCAGAATGTCGGGATTTTCTACCAGGCCCGGATCGTCGGCGGCGAGCTGCGGCCGGAGCCCAACGGCGAGACAGCCGAGTCAGTGTGGACGCCGCTGCCCGCCGTCGCCTCGCTTCGCCGGTCGGGCCTGGTCGACGTGGGCCTTTCCCTGGCGAGGACCAAACCGCCGACGGGCCACGTCGGACCCGTCGCGGTCGGCGGGCTGATCCAGCACTGACGGATCAGCCGCTGCGCGCATACCCCGCCGCAGGAGCGGGTACTGCTTGAGCGAGCGAGAGGGGACGGTGAACATGAACGTCAACAAGCTGCTGTACCGGCCGCTCGGCCTGCTGTTCGGCGTGCTGGGCGGGCTGGCCGCCAACGCGGTGTTCGAGCAGGTCTGGAAGCTGATCTCCGGCACTAATACTCCAGCTGTAGTTCGTGATCTTGCTGGAGGGGT
>NZ_SDLS01000029.1:0-122351 GCF_004522315.1 Amycolatopsis sp. CFH S0740
CAGCGAGCCGGCGTTGACGCCGATCCGGATCGGCGTGCCGTGGTCCTTCGCCGCCTGGGCGATTTCCTTGACCTGGTCGTCGAACTTGCGGATGTTGCCCGGGTTCACCCGCACCGCGGCGCAGCCGGCCTCGATCGCGGCGAACACGTATTTGGGCTGGAAGTGGATGTCGGCGATCACCGGGATCTGCGATTTCTTCGCGATCGCGGGCAGCGCCTCGGCGTCGTCGGCCGACGGGCACGCGACGCGCACGATGTCGCAGCCCGCCGCGGTCAGCTCGGCGATCTGCTGCAGGGTGGCGTTGACGTCGGAGGTCAGCGTCGTGGTCATCGACTGCACCGAGATCGGGTGGTCGCTGCCGACCCCCACCGACCCCACCATCAGCTGGCGGGTCTTGCGACGCTCGGCGAGAACGGGCGGGGGCAGAGCGGGCATACCTAACGCGACGGTCACGCTTCCAGCGTACCCACCCCACCCGGGCACGGTTCAACGAAGTCAGCCGACGCGGTGAGCAGCGTTACCCCCGGTCGGGCGGCCGGGGACGCGCGCGTGACCCGCCAGGTGCGCGCGGTTACTGCAGGCGGATCGGATTGACGATGTCGGCCGTCACCGTGAGCAGCGTGACACCGCCGCCGATGACCACTAACACCATCGTGATCGCGGACAGCTTCGTGTAGTCGACCGGGCCGCCCGCGGGTTTGCCGCGCAGGCCGCGCAGCCAGTCGCGCACCCGCTCGTACCAGACGATCGCGATGTGCCCGCCGTCCATCGGCAGCAGCGGCAGCAGGTTGAACACGCCGATGAAGAAGTTCAGGCTGGCCAGCAGCAGCAGGAACACCTGCCACAGCCCGGCCTCGACCGCCTCGCCGCCGAGCCTGCTCGCGCCGACGACGCTGACCGGGGTGTCCGGGTCGCGCTCGCCGCCGAAGATCGAGTTGAAGACCGCCGGGATGCGCTTCGGGAAGGCCATCAGCCCGTCCCACGTGCGGGCGAACATGTCGCCGGTGAACGACGCCGCGCCGCCGAACGCGCCGAGCGGGCTGTACTGGATGCTCCGCGCGACCCCGACGCCGACCGCGCCGACCGATTCGGTGCCGCCGTTCGCGGCCGGGCGGGTCACCTTCGGCACGTCCACGACGAACGTCTCCTGCTTCCCGCCGCGGTCCACGACCACCGGGACCTTCCCGGAGACCGCCTTGACCTGGGTCACCATCGCGTCCCAGGTCGGCGTCGGCTTGCCGGCCACCGAGACCACGACGTCGCCGGGCAGCAGGCCCGCCTTCTTCGCCGGGGCCGGGTCGCCGGGCTGGCAGACCGGGTTGTTGACCTGCTCGACCGTGGTGCCGCCGCGCACGCAGTCCGAAATGGTCGAAACGATCGGCTTCTGGTCCACGTTCGGCAGGCCCATGGTCGCGGCCATGACGAACAGCACGATGAAGCCGAGCAGGAAGTGCGTGATGGAGCCGGCCGACATCACGACGGTCCGCTTCCAGGCCTTGAACCGCCACATCGCGCGCGGGGCCTCTTCCGCGGTGACCTCGTCGAGCGCGGTCATGCCGGCGATGTCGCAGAAGCCGCCGAGCGGGATCGCCTTGAGGCCGTACTCGGTCTCGCCGCGCCGGAAGGAGAACACCGTGGGCCCGAAGCCGACGAAGTACCGGCGGACCCGCATCCCGAACATCCGGGCGGTGACCATGTGGCCCGCTTCGTGCAACGCGACCGAAACACAGATCGCGAGCGCGAAGAGCACCACGCCGATCACATAGGCAAGCACGGGCCCTGCACCTCACCCCTCAGCCGCGGCCCGCGATGCGGTGGCGGCAGGTTCGTCGTCTTCCACGGCTCCAGGCGGTGAGACCACCCGAGAAAGTTCCGGGTTCAAGTATCCGCCGCCAGCGTGAAACCAGTGTTGCATCGACCGGCGCGGCTTCGCGCACCGGTCGCGCTCATCCCAGCAGCTCGGCGGCCCGGGTGCGCGCCCACTGCTCCGCAGCCAGCACGTCCGCGACGTCGCGGGGTTCGCGCCGCCATTCGTCCGCGTCGGACACCACCTGTGTCACCGTGTCCACAATCGACAGGAACTTGGCCTTGCCCGCCAGGAACGCGGCCACCGATTCCTCGTTCGCCGCGTTGTAGACCGCCGGGAGGCAACCGCCCGCGGTACCCGCCTCGCGCGCCAGCTCGACGGCGGGGAACGCCTCGTTGTCGACCGGTTCGAAGGTCCAGCTCGCCGCGGTGTCCCAGGAGCACGCGGCGGCCGCGCCCGGCACGCGATGTGGCCAGTTCAGCGCCAGCGCGATCGGCAGCCGCATGTCCGGCGGGCTGGCCTGGGCGATCGTGGAGCCGTCGGTGAAGGTGGCCATCGAGTGCACGATCGACTGCGGGTGCACCGTCACGTCGATCCGCGAGGGTTCGATGCCGAACAGCAGCGACGCCTCGATCAGCTCCAGGCCCTTGTTCACCAGGGTGGCCGAGTTGATGGTGATCAGCGGGCCCATCGACCACGTCGGGTGCGCCATCGCCTGTTCGACGGTGACCTCGCCGAGGTCCGCGCGCTTCTTTCCCCGGAACGGACCGCCGGACGCGGTGAGCACGAGCCGCGCGACCTCGTTGTCCTCGCCGGAACGCAGCGCCTGCGCCATCGCCGAATGCTCGGAGTCGACCGGCACCAGCTGTCCCGGCTTCGCCGCGGCGAGCACCAGCGGACCGCCGGCGATGAGGGATTCCTTGTTGGCCAGTGCGAGCGTCGCGCCGGTGGCGAGCGCGCGCAGCGTCGGGTCGAGGCCCTGCGAACCGGGCAGCCCGTTGAGCACGACGTCGACCGGCATCGATTCGATCAGCTCGGCCACCGCGTCCGCGCCGGCGAGGATGCGCGGGAGGCGGAACTCGCCCTTCGCGTACCCCCTGCGCTGGGCCTCGGCGTACAGCGCGAGCTGCACGTCTTCGACCGCCGTGGGCTTCGTCACGGCGATGGCCGCTACTTCGTGCGCGATCGCTTGCTGGGCGAGCGCCGCCGGATCGGAACCTCCGGCGGCGAGGCCGGAGACGGTGAACAAATGCGGATTACGTGCGGCGACGTCGAGCGCCTGGGTTCCGATGGACCCGGTGGAGCCCAGCACGAGGATGCTTCGCGAAGTAGTCATCAGCAAGCATTATGGCCCGGGTCGTGTCCGCGTGGCGGCCAGCGGTGTGGGATCATGCGAGGGCACAACGTCAGGCGGTTTGAAGGAGTGGTCGTGGCAGGCAAGGCGGTCGAGAAGCGCCCCGAGGTCGACCCGCGCGACGAGCCGTCGGCGGAGTGGGGCTGGCACGGCTCGTTCCCGAAGGCCACCCGCATCGCGGGCTGGGTGTCCGCGGCCATCCTGCTGGTGATGATCAAGGGCAACCACGAGAACAACACCGAGAACGTGTGGCTCGTCGGACTGGCCGCATTCCTCGTCCTGCTCCTGCTGCTCGACCTGCGCAAGAGCCGCACCGCCTGGCGCAAGTAAGCCCTGGCGCCGGCGGCCCCGGATTCGCTAGTTTCCGGGCCCATGAAGCCACGCTGGGCCGCGCTCGCGGCCGCCGTCATCGCCGGTCTTTCCCTGTGCACCGCGGCCCCGGCCAGCGCTGCCCCCGCGGTGAAGCCGCCGGTGGTGAGCTGCACCTTCACGCCGACGCCGGACAACCCGGCGGCGCGTCCCGTGCTGCGCCCGCTGCCGTTCGCGCTCACCCGCGGGACGCTCGACGTCACCTTCCACTACAACTACGGCCCGGTCACCGTGCGGCTCAACCGCGCCGGGGCGGCCCCGTGCGCCGTCGCGAACATGACCAGCCTGGTGCTGCAGCACTTCTACGACCGTTCGCAGTGCTGGCGGCTGTCGAACTCCGCGCGCCTCGGCGTCCTGCAGTGCGGCGACATCTACGAGGTCGAAAAGGGCGGACCGGGCTACAAGTTCCCGGACGAGGTCACCGGAGCCGAGACCTACGAGCGCGGCACCGTCGCGATGGGCAACCAGGGCCCCGGCACCAACGGCAGCGAGTTCTTCATCGTGCACTCGTTCGCGCACATCCCGGCGAACTACTCGGTGCTCGGCAAGGTGGTGCGCGGCATGGAGGTCCTCGATCGGATGGTCGCCGACGGCATCATCCCGACCGACCCGAACGGCCCGCTCGACGGCGCGCCCAAGCACCCGGTGAAGATCCGCTCGGTCAGCTTCGGCTGGTGAGCCTGCAGGCCCGCAGGAAGACGCTGACGCACCGGCCGCGTACGTGAACCGAAGCCCCGTGCCTCACCAGTACTCGTCGGGGTTGGCCACGACATCCCGCGCCAGCTCACGCACCTGAACACGGTCATCGTCCGCCAACGAAGCGATCACCGCCCTCGACTCAGGCGTGTCGATATGCAGCAACGCATCCATCGCCTCCAGCGCGACGTCGTAGTCCGCAAACCGCTGCGACCGCCAGCCGATTGCCCGAGCGAGCACCCCCACAGAATCGGGCGAAGCCAGGTCTGAAAGCGCAGAGACCACGTTGGCTGTTCCGCGGAGCGAAATCGATCGCTATCACATACCAGGAGAACTCTGCCCAGTCGCCGGTACGGAAACTGTCCCGCAACGCGGCTTCATCACAACTTTCTCCACCTCCGCACAGGTAAGCATCAGCCCACAAAACCCTTCAGCTCGTCATATCGATATCCGAGGATTAGCTGCGTTCGACCTGAGAGCGTCCGGTGAAGATCCGCTCGGTCAGCTTCGACTGGTGACGCCCGGCGCGTAAGCGCGCAGGAAAACGCCGACGCCGGACCGGACCAGCGCTTCCCAGTCCTCCCCCGGTTCGGCCGCGGCGGCGCTGCCCGCGGTGAGCTGCACGAGGTGCACCGCGGCCAGCGACGGGTCGTCCAGCTCGAGGCGGCCTTCCGCGGCGAGCCTGCGGAGATGCCCGGCCAGCGCCAGCCGTACCCGGGTCGGGCCGCGTTCCTTCCACGCGGCGACCGTTTCCGGAGCGATGTGGTCCAAATCCGCCTGGATCTGGCGCACCAGCGCCCAGTGCGGTTCGGTTTCCGGATCGCGTTTCGCCCACTGGAGGCCGAACTCGACGAGGTCGGCATCCAGGTCGGCGATCCGGCCGAGGAGCTTGTCCGCGACCGCGATCTGCCGCTGCGCGACCCGGTCCGAGCTGTCCAGGATCACGGCCCGGAAGAGCCCGGCCTTGTCGCCGTAGTGGTTGTAGATCGTCCGCGACGACACCCCGGCCTCGGCCGCGAGCACGTCGATGCTGGCGCGCGAGTAGCCGTCCCGCGCGAACACCCGCAGGGCGCCGTCGAGCAGAGCGCGTTGTTTGTCCGTCCGCACCGGCTCAGTATGCCGAAGTACAACGACCGTTGCAAAAACTACAACGAGCGTTGTACCTTCGGGACATGACTTCTCCGCTTCGCATCGCCGTCGTCTCCGGAAGCACCCGCCCTGGCCGCCGGGCGACGCAGGTCGCCGAATGGACCCGCGCCCGCGCCGCCGCCTTCCTCGGCGACCGGGCCGAGGTGCGGGTGCTCGACCTCGCCGAAATCGACCTGCCGTTCCTGGACGAGCCGTTGCCCGCCGCGATCGGCGGCTACCGCAACGACCACACCCAGCGCTGGGCCGAACTGATCGACGGCTTCGACGGCTTCGTTTTCGTGACGCCCGAGTACAACCACTCCATGCCCGCGGCGCTCAAGAACGCCATCGACTTCCTGTTTTCCGAATGGGCCGACAAAGCCGCCGGTTTCGTCAGCTACGGCACCAACGGCGGCACGCGCGCGGTGGAACACCTCCGGCTGACGCTCGCCGAGGTGAAGGTCGCCTGCGTGCGCTCGCAAGTCGCGCTGGGACTGTTCACCGACTTCGCCATCCCGGACATGGCCGAGCCCGGCACGTTCACTCCCGCCGAGCACCACGAAGGCATCCTGACGCGGATGCTCGGGGAACTTGTCGACTGGTCGACCGCGCTGCGCACCCTGCGAGCTTCGCGATGACCACCGTCGCCGCTCCCATCGACCGCGCGACGTGGCGGATCTGCTGGATCATCGTGTTCGGCGCGTTCGCGAGCGGACTCGACGCGTCCGTGGTGACGATCGGCCTCGACTCGATCAGCAGCGATCTGGGCGCGGATCTCTCGGTGACGCAATGGGTCGCGAGCGGTTACCTGCTCGCGCTCGCCCTGTCGCTCCCCTTGACCGGCTGGCTCGCGCGACGTTTCGGCGCCGGCCGCGTGTGGCTCGTCGCGCTGGCCGCGTTCACCGTGACGTCCGGCTTGTGCGCGGCCGCGCCGGACGTCGTGCTGCTCATCGCTTTCCGGTTCCTGCAAGGCTTGGCGGGCGGTGTCCTGATCCCGGCCGGGCAAACCGTTCTGGGACAACAGGTCGGCGCCGCACGGCTGGGCCGGGTGATGGCGACGCTCGGGATCGCGGTGAGCGTCGCGCCCGCGCTCGGCCCGCTCGCCGGAGGCCTGATCCTGCACGGGCTTTCGTGGCCGTGGCTGTTCCTGATCAACCTGCCGATCGGGGCGGTCGGCCTGGTTCTCGGCCTCCGGTACGTGCCGCGCGGCTCCCGCGAGAACCCTGGCGGGATCGATTTCGTCGGCCTGGCCCTGATCGCTGCCGGGCTGCCGTTGGTCCTCTACGCCATCACGACGTGGGGCGACACCGGGCAACTCGAGTGGCCGATTCTGGTGCCCGGTCTCGTTTTGCTGGTGTGGTTCGTGCGGCGACGGCATCCGCGTCCGCTGCTGGACTTTTCCCTGTACCGCAACCGGCTTTATCGTGCCGCCAGCCTCGCCGCGGCTTTCAACGGGGCGCTGATCTTCGGCAGCGGGATCGTGGTGACGCTGTATTTTCAGCTGGGTCGGCACCTGGATTTCGTTGACACCGGCCTGAGTTTGCTCGGTTTCGCCGGTGCCACGGCAGCGATCGCGCCGGTGACTGGGCGAGCGGTGGATCGGTACGGCGCCGCACCGGTCGCGTTGGTGGGCGCGGTGCTGGCAGTGGTGTGCACGGCGCCGTTCGCGTTCCTGCCCGTGGACGCGCCGGGTGTTCTCGTGCAGATTCTGCTTGCCGGGTATGGGGCTTCGGTGGCTTTGGTGAGCATGCCGATGGGGATCGCGGCTTACAAGACTGTTGAACCGTCCCGGCTTCCGGACGCGGCCGCGCAGGTGACGATCCTGCTGCGGGTGGGCGGCTCGCTCGGGGGCGCGGTGTTCGCGGTGCTGATCGCGGGACGGCTGCCGGACGTCGACGCGGCGTTCCGGCTGGGATTCGCGGCGATCAGCGTGGGAGCGGTGGGGGCGCTGGGGACGGCGTGGATGGTGCGGAGGGCCTCGTGAGCGGCACTCCGGTGAGAACCGGCATCGCCGCCCACGACATCATGACCGCATGAGCACACCCCCGGACGGTCTCCCCGTCTACCGAGTCCTCACCGGTCCCGACGACGCTGCCTTCTGCCGCCGGGTCAGCGAAGCCCTCGCACTCGGCTATCGCCTGCACGAGGGCCCCGCGTTGACCTTCAACGGCGAGAACGTGATCGTCGCCCAAGCCGTGCTGTGGCCCGCTACCGATCGCTCCGCGGAGACACCAGCTCGCTAGGCCCGCCGCCGGATTCCCCGGCCACCGCGGCCAGTTCCTCGCCCACCGACTCCGACGACTTCTTCGTGTCCTTCGTCAGCAGCGACGCCACCGCGCCGATCAGGCACACCACGATCGCGAAGCCGAACGCCACCGCCAGGCCGTCCTGGAACGGGCCCGAGATCAGGTTCGGGAAGAAGCTGCGTCCGGTCAGGAAGCTCGCCTGGTCGGCGGGCAGGTGGGCGAGCTGGCCGCCCAGCAGCTGCTGGATCGGGTTGTATCCGAGGAACGCCGCGAACAGCACCGCGACCGCGGGCAGGTGGGCGACCTGTTGCGCGGCCGCCTCGGGGACGCCGTGCTGGGTCAGGCCCTGCGACATCGCGATCGGCAGGTGGTCCGACAGGCCGGCGATGATCAGGCTGAAGAAGAAACCGATCGACAGCACCATCGCCGCGTTCTGGAAGGTCGTCATCATGCCCGCGCCGGAGCCTCGCGCGTCGGCGGGGAGACTGTTCATCACCTCGGCCCGGTTCGGCGAGGAGAACATGCCCATGCCGATGCCGTTGAGCAGCAGGATCCCGGCGAACGCCCAGTAGTCGAAGTTCACCGGCAGCAGCGTCAGCAACAGGAACGTGAGCGCGGTGATGACCAGGCCGCCGGAGGCGAGCGCGCGGCTGCCGATCCGGTCGGACAGGATGCCGGACGTCGGCGCGGCCACCAGGAAGCCGATGGTCAGCGGAAGCATGTAGATCCCGGCCCACAGCGGCGTCTGCTCGAAGGTGAAACCGTGCTGCGGCAGCCAGATTCCCTGCAGCCAGATGATCAGCACGAACTGCAGCCCGCCGCGCCCGAGCGACGCGGTCAGGTTCGCCAGGTTGCCCCAGCTGAACGAGCGGATCCGGAACAGCGACAGCCGGAACAGCGGGTTCGGCACCTTCGTCTCGATCACCACGAACGCGATCAGCACCGCGACCCCGCCGATCAGGCAGGACAGCACCATCGGGCTGCCCCAGCCGGTCTGCGACGTGCCGTACGGCTGGATTCCGTAGGTGATCCCGACCAGCACCGCGATGAGGCCGACCGCGAAGGTGATGTTGCCCCACCAGTCCATTTTTGCGTGCTGGCGGACGCCGGTGTCGTGCAGTTTGACGTACGCCCAGATCGTGCCGATGACGCCGAAGGGCACCGACACCAGGAAGATCAGGTTCCAGTTCACCGGCGCGAGCACGCCGCCGACGACGAGGCCGAGGAACGAGCCCGCGATCGCCGCGACGCCGTTCATGCCGAGCGCGAGCCCGCGCTGGTTGGCCGGGAAGGCGTCGGTGAGGATCGCCGACGAGTTCGCCATCAGGAACGCGCCGCCGACGCCCTGCACGATCCGCCAGCCGATCAGCCACAGCGCGGCCGCGTCGCCGTCGAACCAGGTGATCGCCAGCATGATCGAGGAAACGGTGAAGACGGCGAAGCCGAGGTTGTACATCCTGGCCCGGCCGTACATGTCGCCGAGCCTGCCGAACGCCACCACGAGCACCGCGGTGACCACGAGGAAGCCCATGATCATCCACAGCAGGTAGCTCGTGTTCGACGGTTCCAGGGGGTTGATGCCGATGCCCTTGAAGATGTCGGGCAGCGCGATCAGCACGATGGACGAGTTGATCGTCGCGATCAGCATCCCGAGCGTCGTGTTGGACAGCGCGATCCACTTGTACCGCGGACCGAGTTCCGCGATCGAATACGTCCTGCGCTCCGCCACTGTCGAAAACCCCTCTCCCAGCCGTTCCCTTAGCTAGGCTAAGCAAGTTGCTTGCGGTAGGCAACCAACAAAAGAAAACGACTGGGAGACAAGGGTCACAAACGGATGACTATCCTTTGTGGACTGTTTACTTTCACTCGGTCGAGTTACCGCTGGACGGGACCGCCGACGACCTTTCCGGGGTTCAGGATCCCGTGCGGGTCGAGGGCGTTCTTGACCGCGTGGTGCAGGTCGAGAACCGCTGGTCCCAGCTCCTTTTCGAGACCGGGCCGCTTCAGCAGGCCGACCCCGTGCTCGCCGGTCACCGTCCCGCCGAGTTCGAGCGCGTCGGCGACGATGTCGTCGAACGCGGCCTGCGCGCGGCGCTGCGCGTCGTCGTCCCCGGTGGGCGTGATCAGCAGCGGATGCAGATTCCCGTCGCCGATATGCGCGATATTGGCGATTTGCGTATTGTGCCGCTGCGCCGCCAGATCGATCCGGGCGAGCATTTCCGGCACCAGATGCGTCGGCACGCAGACGTCCTCGGTGAGCACCGGGCCGAGCCGTTCGAGCGCCGGGTACGCCAGCCGCCGGGCGGCGAACAACGCGTCCGCCTCGGCCTCGTCGGTCGACTGCGCGGCCCAGGTCGCGCCCGCCTTCTCGAAGCACTCCACCATCACCGCGGCCTCGTGCCCGCCCGGCACGTCGCTGCGGCCGAGCAGCACCACGTTCGCGTCGGCGGACAAGCCCATGTTCTTCCAGGCGTCGACCGCGGCGAGGCAATGCCGGTCCACCAGTTCCAGCGCCGACGGCACGATCCCGGCCGCGCGGATCGCCGCCGCTGCCTCCCCCGCCGCGACCGTCGAGTCGAAGTACCCCGCGACGGTCGCCTCCGCCGCGCGTTTCGCCCGCAGCCGCACGGTGATTTCGGTGATGACGCCGAGCGTTCCCTCCGAACCGACCATCAACCCGGCGAGGTCGTACCCGGCGACGCCCTTCGCGGTGCGGCGGCCGAGCCGGACGAGTTCGCCGGTGCCGGTGACGACCTGCAGCCCGAGGACGTAGTCGCGGGTCACGCCGTACTTCACGCAGCACACGCCGCCCGCGTTGGTCGCGACGTTGCCGCCGATCGTCGACCACGGCGAACTGGCCGGGTCCGGCGGATACCAGAGCCCGTGTTCCGCGCAGGCCGCGCGGAGATCGTCGTTGACCACGCCGGGTTCGACGACGGCGAGCCGTTCCACCGGGTCGATCTCCTTGATCTTGGTCATCCGGTCGGTCGCCAGCACGACGCAGCCGGCCAACGCGTTCGCGCCGCCGGACAATCCGGTTCCCGCGCCGCGCGGGACCACCGGGGTGCCGTGTTTGATGCATTGCCGCACGGTCGCCTGCACCTCGTCCGCGGTGCGCGGGCGGACCAGGACCGCCGGTTCGCCGTACGGGGCCCACTCCGCCTCGTCGTGCGCGAAGCTGCGCAGCACATCGGGGTCCCGCACGATCCGGTCGTCCGGCAGGACGGTGTGCAGGTCGTCGATCAGCATGGGGGCTCCCGTGTTCTTCCGGTCCGCATTTCCCCGTCAGGTTAGGTCGAAATCCGGGCGGCTCGTTCGACGTATCGGTGAGAGCGAGCTTCGAGGAGGCAGCCATGAACCGCACCGACACCACCGTCACCCGCCGCGGGATCTCGATGCTGCGTGCCGTCGCCGCCGGGCGCGGGCGGCTGACCTGCAGCTGCGAGCCGGATCTGTTCGTGGACGGCCTGCCGTGCAGCGACCAGTTCACCGCGCATGCGCTGGCGCGCGCCGGTCTGCTGCGCGCGCGGGAAACCGGGCCGTTCGGGCAGCCGGTGCCCGCCGTGCTGACCCCGGCCGGGGAAGCGCTGCTCGCCGCCGCCTGACCCGGCTACGCTGACCAGCGAGAAACGGGAGGGCGGAGCAGATGGCGTCCGGAGCATCCGGGACGGAGTCGGCGCGGCGCAGGCGGCGCACCACGGTGGCCCTCAAGGAGTCGCTGCGGGAACTGCGCAATCAGCTGTCGCTGCTGAACCACCAGGTCGGCGGGCGGCTGAAGCTCAAGGACGTCGACCTCGACTGCCTCGAACTGATCTCGACCGGCGGACCGCTGAGCCCGAGCGCGCTCGCCCGCCGCGCGGGTCTGCACCCGGCGACCGTGACCGGCATTCTCGACCGCCTGCAACGCGGCGGATGGGTGGTGCGCGAACGGGATCCCGACGCGGCCGACCGGCGCGCGGTCACCGTGCGGGCGGTGCCGGGCCGCACGCAGGAACTGTTTCGCGTGTACGGCGGGATGAACTCGGCGATGGACGACCTGTGCGCCGGGTACACCGAAGACGAACTCATGCTGATCGCCGGGTTCCTGCGCCGCACCGCCGAAGCGGGCCGGGCCGCCACCGAGGAGCTCTCCGGTAAATGACAGAAGGGCCTCGCCGCTTCGCCCGAGCGCGAAACGACGAGGCCCCGGTATCTGTGCGGCTCAGCTGTCGAGCGTGCCGTACACGATGATGTTGTCGAGATAGCTCTTCTTTTCGGCGTCGAACGCGCCGCCGCACGTGATCAGGCGGATCTGCGAGTCGGTCGTGTTGCCGTACACGGCTTCGGTGGGGAACGTCTTCTTCGCGATCTGGTCCACCTTGGTCACCGTGAACGTGGCCTTCGACCCGTCCTTGCGGCCGATGACGACCTTGTCGCCCTTCTTCATCTCGTGCAGCCGCCAGAAAATGCCCTTCTGGTGGTTGCCGTCGATGTGGCCGAGGACGACCGCCGGTCCGACCTGGCCCGGTTTGGGCCCGAAGTGGTACCAGCCCGCCTGCAGCGGCTGGTCCACCGGCGGCACCTGCACGGTCTTGTCGTCGTTGAGGCCGAGCGGCACCAGCGACGAATGCGCGTCGATGCTGGGAACGTCGAGCGAGACCGGGTCCGCGACCTGCTGCGCGGCCGCCGCGGAACTCGCCGGGGCGGCGGCCGGCGGAGCCTGGTCCGCCGAACCGCAGCCGAGGAGGGCGAAGTTCGCGACGAAAGCCAGCAGCAGCGCGAAAAGCCCGAACCGGGAACGCGTCACCGGGCGGTCACCGCGGCCAGCGTGCCGTCGCCGGTCTCCGGCGCGCCGACCGGCACGACCGTGACCTGTCCGGGGCCTTCGGCGGGCGGGGTGCCCGGCTTGCTCGGCTGGGTGGTCGGCGGCGTGGTGGGCGGGGTGGTCGGGTTGCCCGCGACCTTGGCGCAGGTGGCCGAGGCGAGGACGATGTCGCCCTTGCCGAGCGCGCCGGTGGCGGTGCCGCCGAGCAGCTTGACGTGCAGCGCGTTGACGGTGAGGCTGCCGTCGGAGTGCTTGATCTGCTCGTTGACGATCACCTGCAACACGCCGTCGATGCCGAGCTTCTGGTTCGGCTTGGTCGACACCGGGAGCTTGCCGATCTTGCCGAGGTCGAGGCCGGCCAGCTCGGACGAGGCGGTGATGCCGTCCGGGGTGGACTTGCACTCGGAGCTGATCACGCGGGCCTTGGGGGTGGAGCCGGCGAGCGGGGCGAGCACCGGGAGCGCGGCGTCGACGATCGAGGCCTTCGCGTCGACCGGGCCGTTGCTGCCGTCCTGCTTCGCCGAGCTGCTGATCACCTTGGCCGTGACCAGGCCCTTCAGCGGCACGTTCACCACCTGCGCGGACTCCGGGCCCTCGGTCGAGGAGGGCGCGATCTTGCCGGTGTCGACGGTGATTCCCTTGTCGCCGAGCACGCCGGGCAGCAGCGAGACCGAGGCGGACGCGCCGTAGGCCGAGCCGGCCGGCGCGTCGGCGGCGAGCGCCGGCGGGGCGACGGCGGCGGCGAGCAAAGCCAGCGCGGGAACGGCGACCGCGACGGTCCGTCCGCGCAGCAGGGCAGAACGCATGAATTGTCCTTCCGAACATCAAGAATGGAGCCGCCGCACGGATCCCCGAATCCACGCGTGACCGAGCACAACTGTCGGTCCCTGGCAGGCCGCGACATTATCAAGACGCCCGGGAAACGCAAAGCAAGATCCGTCGCGCACCGCGCCCGCCCGCCGGTTCCAGTGACCACAATTATCGCAATTTCACCACTAAAGAGTGATGTAACGCGGCGCTAGCTCCGCGGTTTTCTCACTCTGAGCTACCGGAACCGAGGCCCCGATGGCGGATTGCCCTTCGCCCCACCCGGAGGAGTGATCCTGCGGAGGGTATTCGTTGACCACCCTCCGCAATGTGACCGCTACCGCCTCCTGGAGCCGTCATTCCCGGTTCGCCAATTCGTCCCGCGACCGGGTTCCGGGCGGACGGAAATTGTCCACAATGGAATCAGCGGGAACGGAACGAGCGAACGGGAAAAAGGGTACGACTTTCTTGCCCAGGGCGGTGACCTGCGGCGACGCGCGATTGTGGACAGTCCGAAAAGGACTTCGGGCGCGTTCTCGGCTACTCCACGGCGACGGTCACCTGATAGAAAATCCCGGTCCGGTCCGGGAACACGAGCGCGCCGCGTTCGTCGACCATCTTCCAGAGGACGTGGCAGACGCCGGTGCCGGTCGGCGTCACCGGGACGCTCACCTCCACCAGTTGCCCCGGCTCGGCGTCCGGGACCGGGACGCGCGGCGGCGACGGGCACAGCACGGTGGTGCCGCCCGCGACCTGCAAGAAGCGGCTGCGCCACGGGACCGAGCCGGTGTTCTTCAGCCGCCAGATCTTCGTGAACGTCTGGCCGTAGCGGGCTTTCGCGCCGTCCGGGAAGGTGACGTCGCCGGGCAGGCCGTCGCCGCCGAAGCCGGACGAGTCGCCGGGCAGCGGGTAGTGCGGGGCGGCGGCTTCCTTGTCACGGGCGGACGGCGTGGCCAGGACCACGACGGCGGCCACGAGTCCGAGGACGACCAGCACGGTCGCGGCGACGACGATCGAACCCCAGCGGCGGGTCTTGGCCGCGGCCGGAGCGGCGGCCGGTTCGGGGGCGGCGGCCGGTTCGGGGGCTGCGGACGCAGCCGGAACGGCGGACGCATTGGGGACGGCGGCCGGTTCGGCGGGAACGGCGGACGGAGCGGGCATTGCCGGATCGGCGTCGGGCGGCGGTTCCGGCGCGGAGGAAGGTTCGCCCGCCGACGGCATCCGCTCCCCCGCACCGGGCCGATCGGCGGACGAAGCGCCTTCTGCCGAGTCAGAGCCCCACCCCGACTGCCCCTCGGTCGCCTCTTCCCAGCGCGCCAGCCACTCGCGGCGCACCGTCTCCTCCTCGCGGCCGAGGCCGGTCACCGCGAGGCTGCGGACGAACTCCCAGGTCGTCGGCCAGGACGGCGCGCTGCGGCCGCGCGTGGCGGCCGACAGGGCGGACTTCGACGCCGCCGCGCCGAGTTCCGTGCGCATGCGGTCGTAGGACGGGTCTCCCGCTTCCCGCTTCAGGTCCAGCAGAGCGCAAGCGAAACGGGCCACCGGGCCCGAGCCGGCGTCGGGCACGATGTGCTTGCGACCCCGGCGGGCCCCGGGCTGCCCGGGCGCGGGCTCGCTCATGACACCTCCAATGATCGACATCGACCCTTGGAGGTTGCCAGGCGGCCCGGGGCGGCGCAGCCCCGGGCCCGCCCGGCGAATCAGCCGCGGAGGCTCAGAGCTTGCAGCCCTTCTGGATGCGCGCGACCGTGTGGTCCGCGCCGATGTGGAACTTCTTCTTGCCGCTGGTGCCGCCGTTGGTGGTCATGCACTGGACGCTCAGCGCGCCGTCCATGTCCTTGAGCACGATGCCCGCGGACACCTTGTGCGAACAGTGGTTGTTGAAGTAGACGGTGACGTTCGTCAACCCGTCGCCCCAGGAGTAGTTGGCCTTCTTCCCGGACGGCTTCGTGCACTTGATGCTCGCGGTGTGCTTGCTCTGCGCGCTCGCCGGAGCCGCGGTGTCCGCCGACGCGGCGGGCGCGGCGATCCCGGCGAGTGCGATCCCCAGCGCGGAGGCGGCCATCAGCGTCTTGCCGATCTTCATGGGTGTTCCCCTCGGACGAATCGGAATGGAGTACAGCCGGGAAATCCCGGTGCACTCATCCCAGCGCGCCGTCCGTTTTGTCCTCAACCGCTCGCTGTCCACGGTCAATGTCCGGGGCTGTCCACGCAGGTCAGCGAATTGTCCACGGCTCAGTCAGCCGGGCCGCGCAATGTCAGGACGACGCGTAAGACGTGTTCGACCGCCGACTCGAACATCGCGGCGCGCAGTTCGCCGCGCGTCTCGAGGTTGCGCGCGGCGAAGTCGAGCATCCGTTCCGGTCCGGCGCGGCGGACGAGCAGCGCCGCGACCTCCTCGAGGTCGAGGCTCGGGTTGTCGAGCCGGGCGAGGGCGAACTCGATGATGAGCTCTTCGTCGGTCACACCTGTCAGGGTAATCACAAAGCGGGGTTCAGCCGTCGTTTCGATAGCGGCCGTAGGGATAAGCCTCGACCAGCGTCACCCGCACAAGCGCGCCACTCGGCACCTCGTACTCCCGCTGCTCCCCCGGCCTCGCGCCATGCAACGCCCGCCCGAGCGGCGAGTCCGGCGAGTAAACCTCCAGCCCGCCGCCCACCTCGTCGCGCGCGGCCAGCAGGAACGTCTCGGTCCCGCCGTCGTCGTAGCGGACCGTCAGGACCATCCCGGGCTCGGCGACCCCGTCGTCGGGCGGGTCCTCGCCGACGACCGCGTTCTGCAGCAGGTCCTGGAGCTGCCGGATCCGTGCCTGCCGGTGCTGCTGCCGGTCGAGCCGGTCGTGTTCGCCCGCGCCCTCGTCGAGGTCGGGTTCGCGTTGCAGGTCAGCGAGTTCCGCGGCGAGGCGGGCGTGCGCGTCGGCGGTCAGCCAGGGACGCGAAGAGGTCGTCGACATGAGAGGTGCCTTTCGGATGACGTCCGTGGGGGCCGGGCAAGCAGGAGGCGTCCAGCCCCCACGGACTTTCGAGGAGTCCCGCGGCGGTCAGCGGGGCTCGGGCTCGGTGCGGCGGTCGAGCACGCCGGCGTCGGCGGCGAACCAGCCCGCTGCCTTCACCAGGATGTCCCTTTCGGTGCGCAGCAAGGCGTTCTCCGCGCGGAGGAAGAGCAGTTCGGCGTGCTCGTCGCCGGTCAGCGGGACGGGTTCGGCGGACACGCGCGGGTCACCGCAGCGGGTCGAACGGCCGCAGCGCTTCCGGGAGCCTGCCGGTGACCATCTGCTCGGCGAGCAGCTTCCCGGTGACCGCGCCGTGGGACAGGCCCCACATGCCGTGCCCGCCCGCGACGTACATCCCGGGCGCGCCGGTCCGGCCGATCACCGGCCGCCCGTCGGCGCTGACCGGGCGCGAGCCGACCCAGACGTCGGTGCGCTGGTCCCAGCGCAGGCCCTTGAGCAGCGGCCGGGCCGAGGCGATGATCGCGTCGACGCGGGCGGGGTACAGCGGGTCGTCCGGCTTGCGGAACTCCATCGTCCCGGCCACCCGCAGCCCGCCTTGGTACGGCGTGCACGCGACCCGGATGTCGGGCAGGTACATCGGGCTCGGCACCGGCTCGTCGGTCGGCACGGTGAAGGAGTACCCGCGGCCGGCGCGCACCGGGACGCGCACGCCCCACTTGCGCGCCAGCTCGCCCAGCCAAGCGCCGGTCGCGAGCACGACGGCGTTGGCGTTGACGGTCTGCCCGTTCGCCGACAGGACGGTGTAGGCGTACTCGTGCCGGCGGATCGCGGCGACCTCGAACCGGTGCCGGATCGTGCCGCCTCGGCTGACCACCGCGCGGGCGAGCGATTCGACGAACCGGCCGGGGTCGACGTACCGCTGTCCGTCGAGCCGGATGCCGGCCCCGATCCGGTCGGTGACCTGCGGGAAGTGCTCGCGCAGCTCCGGTCCGGCGAGCTGGGTCCAGGACACCTTCTGCCCGGCGTCGCCGAGCCGGTCCAGTTCCTTGACCAGCGTTTGCGCCTTGTCCGAAGTCTCGAACAGGGCGGTGATGGGCGCGTCGATGGTCGGCGCGTCCACGCCGTTCGCGGTCAGGATGTCGAACGCTTCGAGGCATTCCTCGTTGAACGGCAGGTTCGCGCGCACCGCGCGGTTCCAGGACCGGTGGGTGCAGTTCGCCGCGAAGCGAGCGAGGAACTGCCACAGCCGAGGGTCCGGGGTGGCCGGGACGTGCAGCGGAGCCTGCCGGTCGAGCAGGGTGCGCAGGCCGTAGCGCAGGACGGCGGGTTCGTTGAGCGGGATCGCCAGTCCGGGCGAAAGCCAGCCCGCGTTGCCCCAGGACGAGCCCGCCGCGATGCCCTCGCGGTCGACGACGGTCACCCGCACGCCGCGTTCCTGCAGGAACCAGGCGGTCGACAGGCCGACGATGCCCGCGCCGACCACGATCGCCGAACGCGGCCCGCCGTCCTTCCGGTCGAGATCGCCCATGTGTTCCTCCGCCGATGCCGTGCCGCTGGTTGTGCTGGTGCGGCCAGGATGACCCGGATCCGGCGGACGGGCTTTGTCGAGTTCGGCCAAACGGATCAGGCCCGTTTGTCCGGATCGGTCAATCCTGCGGATCGGCGACGGCCAATTCGATGATCATCGCCAGCCGTTTCGCGGGCAGATCGAGCCGCAGCGGCGTCACGTCGGCCATCTTCCGCAGCCGGTAGCGGATGGTGTTGGGGTGCACGCCGAGCCGTTCGGCGGCCTCGGTGAGATCGCCCTGGGTCTCGAGCCACGCGCGCAGGGTCGCGACGTAGCTGGTCGAGTTGGCCGCGTCGTGCCGGGCCAGATCGGCGATCGGACCGCGCGCCGGGGCTCGTCCCGCTGCCGCCGCGGCGCGCAGGCGGAGGATCAGGATGTCGTCCCAGGACTCGTCGTACGCGACGGTCGCGCCGGGTTTCGGGCGGACGTCGTGCAGCGCCAGGCACTCGTCGGATTCCCGCCTGCTCGCGGGCAGGTCCGCGGTGGACGCGGGCGCGCCGATCCCCGCCGCGACCGTGACCTGCGCGGGCAGCGCGTCGCGGATCCCGCCGATCCACGCGCGGGCGGTTTCGACGTCCTCACCGGGCAGAACGGTGTAGACGGTGTTGCTGAACAGCGTGCTCCGGCCCGGCCGCGACCAGCCGAACCCGGTGGTCGCGCGCTCGAACGCGAGCAGCAGCGCGGCGTGCCGTTCGTCGGCGATGTGCGCCTGGAGCGCGACCACGCGGAACCGGCCGGGCGGCAAACCGAGCCTGCTCAGCACGGCCGCCGCGTCCGGAGTGCCCTCCAGCAGACGGATCACCAGGTCCGATTCGACCTGCCGTTCGAGGTCGGCGCTCGCTCGCGACCGCAGCAGGTGCAGCCCGACCGTGCGGGAACTGTCGTGCAGGACGGTGCGCCGGACGTCGGACAGCGGCTCCTCGCACTCCACCCAGATCGACCCGAGCGTCTCGCGTCCGGCCCGGACCGCGACGACCATGCGCCCGGTGAGCCCGTGCTCGGGATCGGCCTCGACGAACAACGGCTCGTCCGAAACGGCGAGATGCGCGAACACGCCGCGGCGCTCGAACAGCTCGCGCACCTGGTCCGGCACTCGCCGCCCGAGGATCGTCTCCAGCCGCACGCGGTCCGCGCCCTGCTGACGACTGGAGTACGCGAGCACGCGGGACAGCTGGTCCTCGATGGTGACCGCGCTGCCGAGTGCGTCGGCGAGGCTGTCGGCCAGCGCGAACAAGTCGGTCGGCCCGCGGCCGGATTCCGTCTCGCGGCCTTCGAGCACCAGGCCGTAGACCACGCCGGCGAGCTGTCCCCACGACACTTCCGGGTCCACGAGCAGCACCGCGACCTGGCTGTCCACCTCGGGTCCCGGCGGCGTCACTCCCCGCACCAGCACCACCGACGCCCGTGCTTGAGCGGCCCGTTCGACGGCTTCCGCCACCGAATCGACGCCGACCGCGAGGTAGACGTCGCCGCGCAACTCGCGCGGGTCGGCGGGGTCGTCCATCACCACGTCCCGCAACGCCGCTTCGCGCGCGACGGGACAGCAGCACAACCGCGCGCCGTACCCACCGAGGACGTTGACGAGCCGATCCAGCGTGACCATGCCCTGTTCATACCTGACGTATCGTGGGGGGTCATGCGAGCGCGGGTCGAGGACGTGCACGAGCTGGCGCTGGGGATGCCCCACGTCACGGTGGTGCGCGGCTCGCAGGAAAACCCCGTCTACCAGGTCGGCGGCAAGTCGTTCGTGTTCTTCCGGACGCCGCGACCCGACGCTTTTGACCCGGAGACTGGCGAACGGTATCCGGACGTGATCGTGTTCTGGGTGCCGTCCGAATCGGACAAGCAGGCCCTGGTCCAGGACCCGGACAGCCCGTTTTTCACCACTCCGCACTTCGACGGCCACCTGTCGGTGCTGATCCGCGCCGCGCATCTGGGCTCGTTGACGCGGCAGGAACTGGCCGAGGTCGTCGAGGACGCCTGGCTGTCCCGAGCGTCACCGCGCCGGCGCGAAGCGTGGCTGGCCGGGACTCGGGCTCGGTAAGCGATCAGGAATCAAGAAGCATCCGGGGTGGCGCCGGATTTAGCGTTTACCGCATGACCTCCTTCGAATTTGTCACCCTGGACGTTCCCGATGTCGCCGCCGCCGAGCGCTTCTACACCGCCGCGTTCGACCTGGGCGACCGTCTCCGCTTCCGGCAGGCCTCCGCGCCGAGCACCGGTTTCCGCGGATTTACCTTGTCGCTCACCGTTTCCCAGCCCGCGAACGCCGTCGCTTACCTGGAGGCTGCCCTCGCCGCGGGCGCCACCTCGCTGAAGCCGGCGGCCAAGTCGCTGTGGGGTTTCGGCGGAGTGGTGCAGGCCCCCGACGGCGCGATCTGGAAGGTCGCGACTTCCACGAAGAAGGACTCCGGCGCGGGAGTCCGGGAATACGACCAGATGGTTTTGCTGCTGGGCGCGTCGGATGTGGCGGCGACCAAGCAGTTCTACGTCTCGCACGGGCTCGCGGTCGGCAAGAGCTACGGACGCAAGTACGTGGAATTCGAGACGAGCCCGATCAAGCTGGCGCTTTACGGCCGGAAGGCGTTGGCAAAGGACGCCGGTGTGCCGGAAGAGGGCTCCGGCGCGCATCTTCTGACCATAGGCGGGGACGCGGGACGGATCACGGACCCGGACGGGTTCGCTTGGGAGACTTCGGTTCTGGCCGAGTGAGGGGCGCGGGGTCGTGAGTGTTCATGCCGGTGAGAACCGGCGTAAACACTCACGAGAACACGCTCAGCGCGCCCCGCTTTCCGGGCAATAACCGGAACACAGCAACACCATTCGCGTGAACTGCCCGTCCGCGTCGTCGTCCACGTATGCCTGCTGTTCCACCGCGAACCACCCCTCGCCGAGCCGTTCCGCTCGCACTCGTGCCCGCCAGCGCAGGTGCAGTCGCGGGCCGACCCGGTCCACCTCGCCCTCGGCGAGTTCGAAGTCGTCGACCTCGCCGAACCAGTGGGTGAACGCGGCGATGATCTCGGCGGGTCCGTGGAATTCGCGCAATCCCGGCGGCAGCAGGGCGGTCAGCCGCACCGCACTGTCCATTGCGGACGACATCCGCGCGAAGTCCTGTCTGCTCAATGCTTCGATGAAGGCGCCCGCTCGGGAGATGCGGGAGGCCTGGAGTTGTGTAGTCATGCCTCAGGTTTACGGCGCGCCGCACCGCCGGGGATCGGGCAACTGCCCGATCTTTCACCCGGTCAGCCCGCGGCGCATCGCGACCAACGCGGCCTGCGTCCGAGTCGTCACCCCGAGTTTCGCGTAAATGTGCTCCAGATGCGTCGAAACCGTCTTGCGGGACACCGTGAGCGCGGCGGCGATCTCCGGATTCGAGAGTCCGCGAGCCAGGTGCAGCAGGACCTCGGTCTCCCGCGCGGTCAACCCGTCCGGCGTCCGGCGGACCCGCTGACCTGCCGCTGCCAGAACCGCGCTCACCGCATCGGGATCGAGACGTCCGGCGCGGGCTTCGGCGGTCAGCACCTGCGCGGCCGCGTCGGGAACCAGCGGCGCGCGGTGCGGACGTGGTTCGCCGAGTGCGTGGTAGACGTCGGCGGCGGCGAGAACCCGGGACGGCATCGGCAGGGCGTCGCCGGAAAGTCCGTGCGGATAACCGGAACCGTCGAGGCGTTCGTGGTGGTGCGCCGCGCAGCGGGCGACCGCGGCGAGGCCAGGCATTCCGGCGAGCATCCGTTCGGTCAGGTACGGATGCGTGCGGGCGCGTTCGGCCTGCGCGAGCGACCACGGCCGGGTCGCGTTCCAGATCGCGCTCGGGACGCCGATCATCCCGATGTCGTGCACCCAGCCCGCGCGCCGGACCAGCCGGACGTCCGGCGCCGGGAGACCGAGCCGGGTCGCGCCGTCCGCGGCGAGTGAAGCGACTCCGCGGGAATGCCCCAGCCGCGGCGGGGATTTGAGGTCGGCGAAGTCGGCGAACGCCTGCAATGCGCGGTCGAGTTCGTCCTCAGTCAGCTGCGCGCCGAGCCTCGGGTCGAGGGCGATGACCTCGTCCCAGGCCTGGATCCGGTCCAGTTCGGCCAGGATGTCGCCGCGGTGGTTCAGGAAGCAGTCGACCAGCTCCGGATCGAACTGGGTGCCGCGGCGTTCCCGGGCGACGGTGACCGCGCCGTCGACGCCCGCGCTGTCGTGGAAAGCCTCGACGTTGTCGGCGAGCTGCACCAGCCGGATCGCCGGGTCGAGGTCCGCGCCGCCGGCGTCGCCGGGGACGCCGCGGCCGTCCCAGCGTTCGAAGGACTGCAGCAGCGGACGGCAGACGTCCTCGCCGAGGTCGAGCCGTCCGGCCAGTTCGCTCGCGCCTTGGCAGTGCGCCTGCATGACCTGCTGCACCGACCGGCCCGCCGTCGCGAGGAACCGGCCCACGAGCGCGGCGCGGCGGAGTCGCGGACCGCCGCGGCCGAGGTGCCGCAGGACGAACATCGCCATCGCGACCCCGGCGAGGTCGCCGTCGTGGCTGTCGGCGTACAGCTCGGTCTCGTCGCCGAACAGCTCGGCCAGCTCGCTGGTCTCGGCGGCGCAGCCCACCCAGGTCAGCAGTGACGTGTAGTAAGCCGCCGCGCGCACGCTGTCGTCGGCGCCCGCCGCGTCGGCCAGCCGCAGGGCGATCACGGTCTGCCGCAGCACCCGCTCCATCGGGCGGCCCATGCCGAGATCGGCCACCAGCGACAGAGTGGCGACCAGCTCGGACAACCGCACCGGCGCGGCGTTGCTCACCCCGGAAAGTCGCCGCTGAAACTCCCGCTGTTACGCCGGACGGGGCAGCGCCGACTTCCAGGCAGAGTCCGGAGGTGCGCCATGGCGACCGAGGTGCCGACGTTCTGCCCGCTGTGCGTGTCGAGGTGCGGGGCTACCGCGACGGTCGAGGACGGGCGGCTGCTCGCGCTCCGCCCGCTGCCCGGCCATCCGACCGGTGCCGCGATCTGCGTCAAAGGCAAAGCCGCGCCGGAGATCGTCGCGCATCCGGACCGGCTGTTGCATCCCCTTCGCCGCACCGCCCCGAAAGGCGCGGCCGACCCCGGATGGGAGCGCGTCAGCTGGGACGAAGCACTGGCGACGATCGCGTCCCGGCTGACCGCGATCGCGGAGGAATCGGGTCCGGAAGCGGTGGTGTTCGGCAGTTCCTCGCCCTCGACGTCGGCGATGTCGGACACCGTCGAATGGCTGACCCGGCTCCGGCGCGCCTTCGGGAGTCCCAACTTCGTCAGCTACATGGAACTCTGCGGCTGGGGCCGCCACCTCGCCACGCTCTACACCTGGGGCGAGCCGGTCCCCGGCGCTTACCTGCCCGATCTCGAGAACGCGCAGTGCATCCTCTACTGGGGCTACAACCCGTCGGTCTCGCGGCTCGCGCACGCTACCGCGACCACCGCCGCGCTGCGGCGAGGGGCCAAGCTCGTCGTCGTCGATCCCCGGCGCGCCGGGCTGGCGAGCAAGGCCGACGAATGGCTGCGCGTCCGCCCCGGCACGGACGCGGCGCTGGCGTTGTCGCTCACGCACGTGATGATCGAGAATGATTGGTACGACAAGGAATTCGTCGAACGGTGGACCAACGCGGCGAAACGGGTCAGCCCGTCTCGCCGGGTCTGGGACCTGATCGCCGAGGAGTGCGCGAAGTACCCGCCCGAGGTCGCGGAGGAGATCACCGGCGTGCCCGCGGAGCAGATCGTCGCCACGGCCCGGCTCCTCTGGGAACACCGCCCGGTCGCGTTCTACACCTGGAGCGGACTGGAGCAGCACAGCAACGCGACCCAGACCGTACGCGCCATCGGCCAGCTCTACGCGCTCACCGGATGCATCGACGCGCCCGGCGGGAACGTGCTGTTCACGCCCGTGCCGACCAACCCGGTCGACGGCCGGGAGCTGCTGGTGCCCGAGCAGCGCGCCAAGACCATCGGGGTGCGGGAGCGTCCGCTCGGACCCGCCCGGTTCGAGTTCGTCACCGGCGAGGACCTCTACCGCGCGGCGCTGGACGGCGTGCCTTATCGGGCCCGGGCGCTGGTCAACTTCGGCGGCAACCTGGTCATGGCCCACGGTGACAGCGCGCGAGGCCGGGACGCTCTCCGTGCGTTGGATTTCTTTGTCCACACGGATTTGTTCCTCAACCCGACCGCGGAACAAGCAGACCTCGTGCTGCCCGCGACGAGTGCGTGGGAGACCGAAGCGCTGCGGATCGGTTTCGAGACCAGCCAGGCCGCGCAGTCGACTGTCCAATTGCGACAGCCGCTGGTCGCCGCCCGCGGCGAGGCGCGGCCGGATCTGCGGATCATCTTCGACCTCGCCGTCGCGCTCGGAGTGGGCCATCAGTTTTTCCACGGCGACATCGAGGCGGCCTGGCGACACCAGCTCGAGCCCAGCGGCCTCACCCTCGAACAGCTGCGCGCCGCCCCGGAAGGAATCCGCCTGCCGTTGCGGACGGTCTACCGCAAGTACGAACGAAGCGGTTTCCAGACGCCGTCCGGGCTGGTCGAATTGTACTCAGAACCGTTGCGGGCACACGGATATCCGCCGCTGCCAACCTTCGCCGAACCGTCGATCAGTCCGCGGTCCCGGCCGGATCTGGCGACGCGCTACCCGTTGATCCTCACCTGCGCGAAGTCGCTGTTCTTCTGCGAAACCCAGCACCGGGAAATCATCAGCCTGCGCAAATCCGCACCCGATCCGGTCGTCGAACTCCATCCCGAAACCGCCGCGGACCGGGGAATCTCCGCCGGGGATTGGGTGCGGCTGGAGACGCCGTTGGGGAGAATCCGCGCGAAGGCGAAGTTCAACGGCAACCTGCGCCCCGACGTCGTGTGCGGACAGCACGGCTGGTGGCAGCCCGCCGCCGGACTCGGCCAGCCCGGCTACCCGCCGTTCGGCGACGACAGCGCGAACCTCAATCTCGTGCTGAGCCAAGGCCCGAGCGACCCGACCAGCGGCAGCTCGCCACTGCGCGCTTCGCTGTGCGAGATCACCAAAGACGGCTAGCCCAGAGCCCGCGAAAGCGCACCCAAGCTGATGTCGACGATCGCGCGGAGCTGCTTCTGGCTCACCCCAGCCCGGCTCATCACCGCCAACGACTGGTTGACCGCCGCGAGGTGCACGGCGAAATCATCCGCGTCAGGCACCTTCCCGGCACGCAAGGCGGTCCGCAGCCGCGTGTGCTGACGGCCCAGCACTTCGGTCGCGCGCGCCGCGATGCCCGGGCTCAGCACCGGGATCGCCATCGCGGTCTGGGCGACGAGACATCCGTCCGGCACTTCGGGGTCAGCGATGCGGTTCAGCGTGACATCGAAGAACTCCCGTATCGCGCCCAGCGGTTCCTCGGCCGCCTTCGCCAGAGCTTGGTCGTACCTGTCCCCGTAGCGCGTCGCGTACCGGTCCAGGCAGCGCAGATACAGCGCGTCCTTGTCGCCGAGCGAGGAGTAGATGGAACTGCGGTTCAGCCCGGTCGCCTTTGAGAGGTCGTCGAGCGAGGTGTCGGCGTATCCGGCTCGCCAGAACTGGACCATCGCCGCGTCGAGTGCGACGTCCACATCGAACTGCTTCTTCCCGGCCATCTGCCCAGCGTAGCGCATCTTGGACTGATCAGTTCAAGATGCGCTACGCTGAAGTCATGACTGCCGCCGCGAACCCGATTTCCGCACTGCCGCTGCCCGACCTGCCCGGCTTCACGCACCGCTGGGTCGATGCGGACGGCGTCCAGCTGCATGCCGTGGAAGGCGGTCAGCCGACCGGCCCCGCCCTCGTCCTGCTCGCCGGATTCCCGCAGACCTGGTGGGCCTGGCGCAAAGCGATGCCGGGCCTCGCCGAGCGATTCCGCGTCGTCGCGATCGACCTGCCCGGGCAAGGGCACTCCGACCGCCCGCATGACAGCTACGACACCCACACCGTCGCCGCGCAGGTCCAGGCCGCGGTGACGGCGCTCGACGTGCCGAAGTACTGGCTGGCCGCCCACGACGTCGGCGCCTGGGTCGCTTTCTCGCTGGCCCTTCAGCACGAAGCGCACCTGCACGGGGTCGCGCTGCTCGACGCCGGCATCCCCGGAGTCACCCTCCCCGAGTCCATCCCGACGGATCCCGAGCGGGCCTGGAAGACCTGGCACTTCGCGTTCCACCTGGTGCCCGACCTTCCCGAGACCCTGCTCGCCGGTCGCGAACGCGAGTACGTCGACTGGTTTCTGAAAGCCAAAACCCTGTCCCCGGAGACCTTCGACAGCGCCGAAACCGACCATTACGCCGCCGCCATCGCCGCCGAGGGTGGTCTCCGGGCTTCGCTCGCCTACTACCGCGATGCGGCCGAGTCAGCGCGCAAGAACCGATCCGCCCTGGAGCAACGGCGTCTGACCGTCCCGGTCCTGGGCATCTCCGCCTCCCACGGCTCGATCCCCGACATGGCCGCTTCCCTCCGCCCGTGGGCGGACAACACGACCGGCGTCGTCATCCCGGGTTCCGGACACTTCATCCCGGACGAACAGCCCGATGCCGTCGTGGTCGCGCTGACCGAGTTCATCGAGCGCTAGTGCGACGTCGGATTTGCGCCAGCGCATGAGGTCCTCGCGGCGAAAGACTGGCGGGCATGATCGACGTTCTTGACCGATTCCTCGCCGCCAGCACCGAATTCGGCCAACGCTTGCCGTCCGTCCGCCCCGACCAGTGGACTGCGCCGACGCCCTGTGCGGAATGGAACGTGCGCCAGCTGGTCAACCACATGGTGCGAGGGAATCTCAACTACGTCGATCTGCTGGCCGGGAGCAGCCGGGAGGACTTCCTGCGCATGCGCGACGCCGACGCCCTCGGCGACGACCCGCTCGCGGCTTATGCCGGGTCGGTGCGACTGGTCGCCGACGCCTTCGGCCGTCCGGGCGCGCTGGATCAGGTGCTCGACTACCCGTTGGGGAAGGTGACTGGGTGCCAGGCGCTGGCCGTGCGTGCTACGGATTCGGCCATTCACGCCTGGGATCTCGCCCGAGCGCTGGGGGTGGATGACGGGCTTGATGCTGACCTGGTCGCTTGGATCAGCGACAGGCTTGGGGAGATTTACGCCGGGTTGGCGGAATCCCCCGTCGCGGCTGAGACGACGCATCGATTCTTCGCCGCGCCGGGGGTGGTCAGCGGGTCGGTGTCTCGGCAGGAGCGGTTGTTGGCCTTGATGGGTCGGAACCCTGGCTGGCACGCGGACTGACCCGCTGCCACCGCGTCGACCCGCTCACTCACCCGAGCCGGGCCGTCTGCGGCTTGTCCGCCGAGGTTTCGTTCAGATCCGCCGAACTCAGACGGATTCGCGGTACACCCGTCGGGCGATCTGCTCGACTTGTTCGACGGTGAGCACCGGAGCGGCGCGAGCCTTCAGTTCGGCCGCGAGCGCCGCGGACACTCGCAGAGACAGCGCGCGGCGATGTCGTCAGCGACCGCGTCCGCTTCCTCCTCGACGTAGTCCTGCCGGGACCGTGAGTGCCGCAGCATGCGCTCGCGCTTGACCGGATCGGCTTCTCGCCGCGCCGCGGCTTCCTGCTCGGCGATCTCTCCCTGAATCCCGGCCAGCACCTGTTCACGGCTCACAGGCTCAGTCACGATGCATCGTCCTCTTCTCCCAGTGCCGCTCGGTACGCACGCAGGTCAGCGCCGCTGGTCTTCCGGGCGTTGACACCCGAATAAACCACGTGATCGCGGATGATCCGCTGAGGATCCAGCGTCCAGGCCGGATCGACGTCACTGGCACCGGGATATCGAGCCGATCGTGCTTCTCCCACCACAGCCCGATGGCCGTAACAGAATGTAACGCACCTGCACACAGCCGTCATCGCGAAGCTTCGCGAGTCAGTATCGGCGCAGCACCCTTTCAAGCGCCTCCCCTGTCGCCTCGATATCCGACGCAGCCACCCAGCTCCTGGGCATGATCTCGAACTACGTCTTCTGGCCGACCCTCTTGGTGCCAGGCTGGGAAGTGAGCGCCGAACGCGTCGCGCAGGTAGTCGACGAGGCCGTCCGCACCATCGCCGCCCGGTACGCCGTGAGCTGATCTCGGCGTTACCTCCGGGGCAGAGATCATCAACACTCTTGTCCAGACCGCCCCGGACACGGTAAAAGCAGCAGGTCACACCGAAAAATCCGCCGCACGCAGCGGGCACGTCCGGCTGGCCGCCGACCGGGTGACTCCAGATCACTAGGAGAGGTCTTGACCGCGCTCGCTTCCCCCGCCGCCGTGCTGCCCGCCGCCCGAAGACCCCGCGTCGGAATCGCCGTCCTGGCGGCCTTCGCCGCCGTCCCCGCCGCGCTGGCATTGTGGACCGCCCTGCACGCCCCGCGCGCGCACGTCCTGCTCGACTACTGGCACGTCCTCGCGAAAATCACCGACGACCGCGGAAACCTCGTGCTGGGCCAGGTGTTCACCTACCACCTCGACCAGCCCTTCGTGCTCCCCTCGCTGCTCTTCTACGCCGACGCCGCCTGGTTCGGCGGCGACAACCGCGTCCTCACCGTCCTCACCGTCGCCCTCGTCGCCGGGATCAGCGCCTGCCTCTACTCGATGCTGCCCGCGTCCCTGTCCCCGCACCGAAAAGCCGCGCTCGCCGCCGGGATGTCGTGGCTGCTGTTCACCTCGCACCTGGCCGAGATCTAGCTGCAAGGCACCAACGGAATCAGCTGGATCCCCCGCGGTCTTCTTCACCGTCCTCGCCGCCTCCCAAGCCCACCGCGGCCGCCTCTGGACCGCCGCGACCGCTGCCGTGCTCGCCAGCCTCAGCTTCGGTGCCGGACTCCCCGCGTTCTTCATCGTCGCCGCGATCTTCCTGCTCCGCCGGGAACACCGCGGCAAAACCATCGCCATGGCCGCCGCCGGAGTCGTCGTTCTCGCAGGCTGGCTGCTCACCAAACCCGCCGGTGCCCAATCCCTGGCCACCACCGCACTCGACCCCGACGGCCGCCTCTCCGTCGCCGCCGCCGCGCTCGGCAGCCTCTGGTCCGGCGACCACGCCGTCACCGCTGTCCTCGCCGGAGCCCTCACCTCCGCGCTCCTAGCCGCCTGCGCGATCTCAGCAAGAGCGACCCGCGCGCCGCCGGATGGATCGGCATCGCCGGATACGCCGCCGCCCTCGCCGTTCTCGTCGCCCTCGGCCGCACCAGCGCACTCGCCCCTGGTGGGAACATCGGCCTCATCAGCCGCTACGCCATCGCCAGTGCTCTAGTTACCTCTGCGCTCCTCGCGCTCGCGACGTTCGTCCGTACACAATGGCCGCTCACCGCCGTTGTCATCGGGATCTGCGCCATCTCCCTGACCACCCACGCCCTCGGCGGCGCCAAAGCAGACCTCACCCGCCGCGGCTACGCCCCGCTCGCCCTGGCCCCCGTCGCCCTGCGCACCGAAACCACCGGCGTCCTGGACCAACTCCACATCCAAAGCCAAGTCATCCCCGCCGCGAAAGCCCTCGGCGCCTACCCCTTCAACCCCCACTTCACCCTCGGCTGCCACGGCCCCGAACTCGGCACCACCATCAACCCGGCCACCGCCACCGACCTGCCCGCCGCCCACGGCGCCATCACCACCCCGAAGCCCGGCGCCCTCATCACCGGATGGACCGACCTGCACCCCGACTGCATCCTCACCACCAACCCCACCGGCACCGTCACCGGCGGCGGCATCACCAACCTGCCCTCCCCGGCCCCCGGCATCCCCGACGGAAACGCCTGGCAAGCCACCGCACAACCCGGCACCGGACCGGTCACCGTCTACGCAGTGGTCGGCGACCGCCTCTACCGGGTGCACGAATCCGTGGCTAGCGCGAACTGAGCAAGAAGGCGATATTCGTTGGCGCGGCGCGACTGCGCCCCACGTGCCGAAGACGCTCACAGTCGCCGCCGAAGCTTCATGGATGCGGCAAGTCGCCCACGCACATCGGCCACTTGACGCTGGAGTCACGCATCGGCAATGTCGTGAGCGCCTGCGCGGCCTTTCCGCTGCAAAACGAGGTGAAGAGCTTGAAGTACGTGTCGCGATCCGGACGCCTTCAGACGCCGCGATCGACGAATTCGCTACCCGTTTGCAGGGCGACGCCTACAACTGCTCGGCCCATGGATCGAGCAGTACTTCGACTAAGACACCGATAGCCGGTTCAGGGGCGCGGTCGCCCGTCGTGCGGTGTTTGAATCAGCGGGCAAGCCACGGAGCGAGCAGCTTCTCCAGCGCGTCGTCCGACAGCGCCGCCGCTCCGCCATGGAATTCGTGCCACCGCGACGCCTCGCGGGCCGCGTGGTAGTCGACCTCGAAGGCACGCATCAGGACGTACATGAAACTGCCCGAGTCGAACCGCTCGCCCAGCAGGGTACGAGCCGTCCGGGCCACGTCTACCGCGGTGTGGGGGCCGTTCACGTCAGCCAGCTTCAGTTCCTCAGCCGCCGGATCGAGCAGGCTCGGCGCACACAACAAGACAACTACTCCACTCTGAACTGTTCGCTCAACCTTCGGCGGCAAGCTGCCCGCAGGCCGCCGCGATGTCCTGGCCCCGGGTGTCCCGCACCGTGCACGCCACGCCGCCCGCGTTCACCAGCCGCACGAACTCGCGCTCCACCGGCTTCGGCGACGCATCCCACTTCGAACCCGGCGTCGGGTTCAACGGAATTACATTGACATGCACCAACTGGCCCAAATGCTTCCGCAGCCGCTTCGCCAGCAGCTCCGCCCGCCACGGCTGGTCATTGATATCCCGGATCAACGCGTACTCGATCGACACCCGCCGACCCGACGTGTCCGCGTAATACCGGGCGGCCGAAAGCACTTCGTCGATCGACCAGCGATTGTTCACCGGCACCAGCGTGTCCCGCAGCTCGTCATCCGGCGTGTGCAGCGACACCGCCAGCCGCACCTGCATCCGCTCGTCCGCCAGCTTCCGAATCGCCGGAGCGAGACCCACCGTCGACACCGTCACCGAACGCTGGCCAATACCCAGACCGCCCGGCGCGGGATCAGTGATCCGGCGCACCGCAGCCACCACACGCTTGTAGTTCGCCAGCGGCTCGCCCATGCCCATGAAGACGATGTTCGACAGCCGCCCCGGGCCGCCGGGCATCGAGCCGTCTCGCATGACCGCGGCGGCGTCGCGGACCTGGTCCACGATTTCCGCGGTCGAGAGGTTGCGGTCGAGACCGCCCTGGCCGGTCGCGCAGAACGGGCACGCCATGCCGCAGCCGGCCTGGCTGGAGATGCACAGCGTGGCGCGGTCCGGGTAGCGCATGAGCACGCTTTCCAGCAGCGTCCCGTCATGCGCGCGCCACAGGGTCTTGCGGGTCGCGCCGCCGTCCGCGGCCAGTGCGCGGACCTCGGTGAGCAGCGGCGGCATCAGGTCCGCGACGAGCTTCTCGCGCGAGGCGGCCGGGATGTCGGTCATCTCCGCCGGGTCGACGGTGAGCCGCGAAAAGTAGTGGTTCGACAACTGCTTGGCGCGGAACGCCTTCTCCCCCAGTTCGACGACCGCCTCCGCTCGCTCGGCCACCGTGAGGTCGGCGAGATGGCGCGGCGGCAGGCCGCGCTTGGGCGCGTCGAAAACAAGAGGGAGGGCAATCATGACCGATCAAGTGTCTCATACGCGCGAACCCGGCGCGCCGCCCCCTCGCGGGCGGCGGGCGAACCGGATCAGCGGGCGGCCTCGGCGCGATCCGGTCGCCGGGTCGCCGGAACGGCGGCCGACGAAGGACGGGCGGGATTCAACGGAAAAACACCCTACGAAAGTCGGATTGCCGAATGCTTTCCGGGATGAATTCCCTTATAGTCGACGCCGGGCGCACAAATAATCGACCGGCGTAGAAATATCCGCCGCGGCACTTCGGCAACGGAATACCCCCGTTAGTCGGTAGTCGCCGCAAACTTCGCGCGCGTACCGTTCGCGGCGCATCTCCCCTTCCCCACCGGTCCGGAATTCCCCGGACCGGCCGGGCTTCCCCGTTGGAGGATCCCGTGAAAGTGCGTTCTTCGATTCTGCGCGCGATAGCGGCGGTCGCGACCGCCGCGACCGCCGCGCTCGCCGTTCCCGCCGCCGCGGACGCGGGCGAAACGAACATCTCGATGCAGGCCCAGCAGAAAGACCAGTGGTGCTGGGACGCCAGCGGCAACACCATCGCCGCGTACTGGGGCTATTCCCTGACCCAGACCCGGTTCTGCCAGATCGCGCACAACGAGTCCGGCAGCGACTGCGCGAACAACCAGGGCTATCTCAGCGACCAGCAAAGAGTTTTCCGCTACCTCGGGTTCCGCAGCGTCGGCTCCTACAATTCCAACGGCTACCGGCTCTCCTTCTCCGGCATCAAGAACCAGATCGACGCCGGGCAGCCCATCGGCACGCGGATCGGCTGGACCTCCGGTGGCGGCCACATGCACGTCCTCTACGGCTACGACGACTCCAACGGACGCAGCATCGTCGAATACGGCGACCCGTGGCCGTCGAACAACCGCTACAACTCGATGAACTACAGCTCCTACGTCTCCAACAACCAATTCGCCTGGACCCACACCGTCTACGGAATGGTGGGCTGACTCATGCTGCGAACCATCCTCCGCACCGCTGTCGCATCGGGAGCCATCGCTGCCGCCGTGTTCGCCGCGAACCCGGCGTCCGCCGCGCAGTCGCCGACCGGACCGTCCTCCTCGGACACCGCGGCGATCTCCGGTCTGCTCGCCAGCCCGGACACCGCCGCCCGCCTCGCGCACACCAAGTTCCCCGGCGCGGCCCCGGCAGCCGCGCACGCCACTCGGGCCGCGGCTGACGCCAACACCCAGATCCCGGTCTACGAACCGACCGCGGCGTTCATCAACGGCGAATCCGACGTTCCGGCCGCCCTCGCGTACGTCGCGTCTCCGGCCCACCTCGCCGACGGGCGCGCGGCGACCGTGTGGGCGCAGCCGAGCAAGGCCGGATGGCAGGTCATCAACGTCGCTTCCGGCAACGACGAACAGGTCCACGCAGCGGCCGCGCACGGCGGCTATCTACTGCACGAACCGCAGGTCAACGCCTGGTACTCGGTCAACGGCGACACTGTGACCGTCCTCGACGGCGCGGTCTCCGGCGTCCCGGCAGGCACCCGCGTCACCTTGGCGGCCTACCGGTCCGAACTGCAGAAACGCTACGGCGACAAGCTGCCCGGCTCGACCTACGACAAGACCGGCGCGGGCGGCGGTTACGCCGTCACCGCCCCGAACACCGGCGGGGACGGAAGCCCGGCCACCGCGCTCGCCGTCGGCGGGGCGGCCGCGGCAGCCGCGGGCGGCGCGTTCCTCCTGCGCCGCCGTTCCCAGCACAGCAAGTGATCCGTCGGCGGCAGGGGTCCCCCCCTGCCGCCGATCACTCGCCGCCGTCGAGCGACGCGGCCCACCGATCCGCCCACGACACGAGCGGCCGCAGCGCGTCGAACGCCTCGCGGCCCAGCGTCGTCAACGCGTAATGCGATTCGCCGGTCTGGTGCACCAAACCTGCCTCGCCGAGTTCGACCAGGCGTTGCCGCAGCACGCTCGAAGACATCCCGTCGCACCGTTGCTGCAACGCGCGAAACCCGAGCGTGCCGACCTGCAACTCCCACACGATCCGCAGGCACCACCGCCGCCCGAAGAGGTCGAGCGCGGCCATCAGCGGACGGCCGGTCGTGGAGCCCCGGACCGGCTGTCCCGGCTTCGGCGTCGCCATCCGAATCTCCTTGTGCTTCGATTTCCGAAACACTAACATCGGCCGCCATGATTCGATTTCCGAAGCAGGTCTGCGCCGCGCTCGGCATCGACGTGCCGATCGCGCAGGCCCCGATCGGCTCCGCCTCGACCCCGACGCTCGCCGCGGCGGTCTCGAACGCGGGCGGCCTGGGGACGCTCGCGCTCACCTGGACCGACCCGGACGAGGCGGTCCGCCGGATCCGCGAGGTGCGCCGCCGCACCGACCGTCCGTTCGCGGTCAACCTCGTGCTCGACTTCCCGATCGACGACGTCCTCGACGCCTGCCTCGCCGAAGATGTCCCGATCATCTCGACGTTCTGGGGCGACCCCGCCAAGGTCGCCGCCCGCGCGAAGGACACGCGGCTGATCCACACCGTGGGCTCGGTCGCCGAAGCACGACAGGCGGCGGAAGCAGGCGTCGACGTCGTGGTCGCGCAAGGCTGGGAAGCGGGAGGACACGTCCGCGGCCAAGCGTCGACCCTCGTGCTGGTGCCCGCCGTCGTGGACGCGGTCGGTCCGATTCCCGTGCTCGCCGCAGGCGGAATCGCCGACCGACGCGGGCTCGCCGCAGCGCTCGCCCTGGGCGCGCAAGGCGGCTGGCTAGGCACCCGATTCCTGACCGCGACCGAAGCGGCGACCCACGATTCCTACCGCGAAGCCGTGCTCGTCGCGGAGCTCGAGGACGCCGTCCACACCCGCTGCTTCGACGGCGGATGGCCCGACGCGCCGCACCGCGTCTTGCGCAATTCGACGCTCACGCAATGGGAAGCGGCAGGCCAACCGCGCGCGGACCGCCCCGGCGAAGGCGACGTCGTAGCATCGGATGCGTCCGGAAACCCGTGGCAGCGCTACGACGACATGATTCCCGTGCCAGGCATGACCGGAGACCTCGAAGCCTTGGCGCACTACGCCGGACAAGCCGCGGGACTGGTCCGAAACGTCGCGCCAGTCGCGCAAATCATGGCGGACCTCGTCGGCTAAACCTGTTCCACCGCCGCCGGAAGCTCGACCGGTTGCTGCAGCGCGTCAAGCACCGCGTTCACCGCCGCCCGTCGCGGCGATCCGCGCCGGGTGACCGCGACGATCGTGCGCGTCACCGGCGTCGACAGCGCTTTCGTCGCGACCCGGTACCGCGGATCCACCGCCAGCCCAGGCAGCAACGCGATCGACAGCCCGGCTTCGACGTGCTGCAACGTCATCAGGTAGTTGCTGAACCGACACACCGCGCGCGGCTCGAATCCCGATTCGCGGCAGAGCCGCAGCGTCAGATTCGCCATGTAGGACTGGGGAATGTCGAGCGCCCACGGTTCGCCCGCGTAGTCCGCGAGCACCGCCGGCCCGGGCGGTTCCGGCCGGTCGAGCGCGGTGACCAGCACGATCGGATCGGTCGCCAGCCGGATGATCTCGAGGTCGGGACCGAGCGGCAGGTCGACGAAATCGGTGGTGGTGATGATGACGTCGCTGTCGCCCGCCCGCAGCGCCGGGACGCTTTCGTGCGGTTCCCGTTCCGCCAGTTCGGTTTCCAGCCGCGGATAAGCCTGTGCGAGACGGGTCGCGGCGGGCACCGCGAAGGTGTGGATCGCGCTCTGGAACGCGCCGATCCGCACCAGCCCGGCCGGTTCGTCGCCGCGCAGTTCGGCCTCGACCGCGTCGAGATGGTCGAGGATCGCCCGCGCCTGCCGGGCCAGTTTCTCCCCGGCGGGCGTCAGCCGGACGCGGCGGCCGGTGCGTTCCAGCAGCCGGGTGCGGGTTTCGGTCTCCAGCAGCGCGAGCTGATGCGACACCGTGGAGGCGCTGAGATTCACGTCCTGCGCGACCGCGCGAACGGTGCCCAGCACGGCGAGCCGGCTCAGCAGCCGCAGCCGCCACGGGTTCAACATGCCCCCATCGTTGTTCGACGCCATCGCACAGGCAAGCGGAAACTGTGAGATGGACGCGGCGCTCGGTCCGGCCCTACCGTCGAAGCCATGGCCACCGACACCTTCTGGTCCGACGTCGACCGGCACCTCGTCCGCTACGCCGGCCCCGGCTCGTTCACCGGCGAAATCATCGACCGCGCCGAGGGCAGTTTCGTCTTCACCGAGGACGGCCGGCGGATCCTCGACTTCACGTCCGGGCAGATGAGCGCGATCCTCGGGCACGCGCATCCGGAGATCGTCGAGACCGTCCGGAAGCAGGCCGCGAAGCTCGACCACCTGTTCAGCGGGATGCTGAGCCGTCCCGTGGTCGAGCTCGCCCGGCGGCTCGCCGAAACGCTGCCGGACCCGCTGGAGAAGGCGCTGCTGCTCACCACCGGCGCCGAGTCCAACGAGGCCGCGCTGCGGATGGCCAAACTGGTGACCGGCAAGCACGAGATCGTCTCGTTCGCCCGGTCCTGGCACGGGATGACGCAGGCCGCGGCGAGCGCCACCTACAGCGCGGGCCGCAAGGGCTACGGTCCCGGCGCGCCGGGCAACTTCGCCATCCCCGTGCCCGGTGCGGACTGGGAGCACCAGCTGGACCTCGCGTTCGACCTGATCGACGCGCAGTCCGTCGGCAGCCTCGCCGCGTGCCTGGTGGAGCCGATCCTCAGCTCCGGCGGGATCCTCGTTCCCCCGCCGGGTTATTTCCAGGCCCTGCAACGGAAATGCCGGGAACGCGGCATGCTGCTGATCCTCGACGAAGCACAGACCGGGTTGTGCCGCACCGGAACCTGGTACGCCTTCGAGCACGACGGCGTGGTCCCGGACATCCTCACGATGTCCAAGACGCTCGGCGCCGGACTGCCGCTGGCCGCGGTGCTGACGAGCGCGGAAATCGAGCAGGAAGCCCACGAACGCGGGTACCTGTTCTTCACCACGCACGTCTCGGACCCGCTTCCGGCCGCGGTCGGGAACACGGTGCTGGACGTCCTGATCCGCGACCGTCTCGACGAACGCGCCCGCGACCTCGGCACCCGGCTGCGCACCGGACTGGACGAAATCGCGACGCGGCACGAAGCAGTCGGCGAGATCCGCGGCCGAGGCCTCCTCGCCGGACTGGAACTGAGCGGCGGCGGCCCGGACGCGGACAAACTCGGCGCGCGCGTGACGCAGCGCTGCCTCGAACTCGGGCTGCACATGAACATCGTGCAGCTGCCCGGCATGGGCGGGGTGTTCCGGATCGCGCCGCCGCTGACCGCCGCCGACAGCGAGATCGACCTCGGACTGTCCATTCTGGACGAAGCAATCGGGGACGTCTCGTAGCTCAGCGCGGAACGCGGCCCGCGACGGCGGTCGCCACCTTCTTGGCGAGGTCGCAGGTGTCCACGGCGACGGTCACCAACTCGCGGATCGTCACCGCGAGGACGACCCCGTAGCCGCTGCCCTGGCACCAGCTGGCCGACGGTCTTGGGCGCGGTACCGCTCCCGTGGCTGAGTTCGGGCACAGCACGGCCCCCGGCGTCCGGTTCCCCCTACTCGTCCCGGTTCAGGGGTGGGTCCCCGCGCTCGCCGCGATTAGCGTGCGCGGGGTAAACGCTGCTGCCGGGGGTGGGGAA
Source organism: Amycolatopsis sp. CFH S0740 (assembly GCF_004522315.1). Taxonomy (NCBI): domain Bacteria; kingdom Bacillati; phylum Actinomycetota; class Actinomycetes; order Pseudonocardiales; family Pseudonocardiaceae; genus Amycolatopsis; species Amycolatopsis sp. CFH S0740. The sequence continues at coordinate 36,972 of NZ_SDLS01000029.1, forward strand.
ATGCGGTCCAAAGCTACCGTCCTGATACTCGTTCTGACGCTGCTCGGCACCGCCCCGGCCGCGTCGGCGAGCAGCGGGCACACCGTCGCGCTGGACGGTCTTTCCCGCCCGGTCGACCTGCTCGTCGACAAGTGGGGCGTCCCGCACATCTACGCCGCGAACACCTCGGACCTGTTCTACGCACAGGGATTCACCGTCGCCCGCGACCGGCTCTTCCAGCTCGACACCTGGCGCCGCCGGGGGCTCGGTTTGCTCAGCGAGGTCCTCGGCGAGTCCTATGTGGACCAAGACCGCGCCGCCCGGCTTTTCCTGTACCGCGGCGACATGCAGAAGGAATGGGCCTCCTACGGCCCCGAAGCCAAACTCGCCGCCACCCGGTTCGCCGCGGGGATCAACTCCTACCTCGACTGGCTCGCCAAGCACCCCGAGGCCGCCCCGCCGGAGTTCGCCAGGCTCGGCTACCAGCCGTCGCGCTGGCAGCCCGAGGACATCGTCCGCATCCGCTCGCACGCGATCGGCGAGAACCTCACCTGGGAGGTCGCCCGCGCGCAAATGGTGTGCCACGCCGGGCCGGGCGCGAGCAAATACCTCCGCAGCCTGCACCCCGACCACGAGGCCGCGGTGCCCGAAGGCCTCGACCCCTGTTCGATCCCCGGCGACGTGCTTTCCGTGTACAACAAGGCGACCGCCGGCGTCACGTTCCCGAAGGGCGTCGCCTCGGACCGGGACATCGCCGACGCCACCAGCGGCAGCAACTCGTGGGCGATCGGCCCCGGCCGCACCGCCACCGGACGGCCGATCCTCGCCAGCGACCCGCACCGCCGCTCCGACTCGTTGCCCTCCGGCCGTTACGTCGCCCAGCTTTCCGCGCCCGGCCTGAACCTCACCGGCGCGGGCGAGCCGTGGAACCCGGGCATCGCCATCGGGCACAACGATTCCGTCGCGTTCGGCCTGACGAATCTGCCGGTCGACCAGACCGACCTCTACGTCTACGACCTCGATCCCGCCGACCACAGCCGGTACCGCTACCGCGGCGGCTGGGAGCCGATCACCAAGCTCACCGAAACCATCCCGGTGCTCGGCGGACAGCCGGTGACCCGCGAACTGTCCTTCACCCGGCACGGCCCGATCGTGAAGGTCGACGAAGCGGCAAACCGGGCATTCGCCGTGCGCACCGTTTGGACCGAACCGGGCAGCGCGGCGTATCTCGGCAGCCTGAACTACCAGCGGGCCCGCAACTTCACCGAATTCACCGCCGGAATGCGCGAATGGGGCACGCCCGGATCGAACCTCGTCTACGCCGACGTCCACGGCGACATCGGCTACGTCCCCGGCGCGCTGACCCCGCGCCGCACCGGGACCGCTTACGACGGTCTGCTGCCCGTTCCCGGCGACGGCCGCTACGAGTGGAACGGGTTCCATCCCAACTCCGAACTCCCGTGGCAGCACAATCCGCCTGCCGGATTCTTCGCCTCCGCCAACGACTACAACCTCCCGCCGGGCTTCCCGGTGGTGTCCAACTACGAATGGCAGCAGCCGTACCGCAAGGAGCGGATCGACGAACTGATCAAGTCCACGCCGCGCGCCCGCGTCTCCGATTCGCTCGCCATCCAGCGCGACGAAAAGTCCTTGCTGGCACCCCGGCTCGCGCCGTTCCTGCGGAACCTCTCCTCCACGGATCCGGACACCGCGAAGGCGCTCGAAGTGCTGCGCGGTTTCGACGGCGTCGCCTCGGTGGATTCCGCACCGGCCCCGCTGTACGAAACTTGGCTGCTGAAGTACCTCCACGGCGGCTGGGCGCACGCGACGCTCCCGCAAGCCGCCGCGGATGTCCTGGCCAGCACGATCAATCCGGATTTCAGCCTGGTGCTCGCTTCGTTCGCCGACCCGGACGCGTGGTTCGGCCCGGGCGGTGCGGCCAAACGCGACAAGCTGATCCTCGACACTCTCCAGCTCGCTTTCCGCGACGTCGCCGGAAAACTCGGCAGCGACCCGGCGAAGTGGCGCTGGGGCGCGCTGCAGCACCAGGAATTCGTGCACCCGGCGGGCGGCCCGAACGTCGGCCCTAACTCGGTCGGCGGCGACTACCAGACCGTCCACCCGTCGTTCTTCCACCCGTTCACCTACCAGCAGCTCAACGGCGCGACCTTCAAAATGGCGCTCGACGTCGGCGACTGGGACGCGTCGCGGGCGATCAACGCGCCCGGCCAGTCCGGCGACCCGCGCAGCCCGCACTACCGCGACCTGAACGACCTGTGGGCGTCCGGCGGCTCGTTCCCCCTGCTCTCGAGCCGCTCGGCCGTCGAACGCAACCTCGACACCCGGATCAGGCTGGTTCCGAGGTCCGCTTCGGGAAGTTAGCCCGCATCCGGACGAGCGGGACCGCCGCGCCGGCCAGCAGGACCGCGCAGGCGGTCTGCAGCAGCAGGAACCAGACCGGGCACGCACCCGGGATCAGGTCGACGCCGACGAGCGCGACCGGAGCGATGATCGAGATGAACCGAGCCCGCTCATAAGCCCGGCGCGACCCCTTCGCCGCGAGCGTGACCAGCCAGTACATGATCGCGGCGCTGACCGGCACCAGTGCGGAGCGCGTCCACATGAAGCCGGTCGCGCTCCCGTCGACGACGGCCAGCGCGACGATCGTGCCGAAGACGGCCGCGCCCATCGCTCCGTAAGCCACGACGAACTTCTTCGCCAAGCCGAACCGGTCTTGGCCGGCCGGGCGTTCGATGGTCTGCATCGCTGTTCTCCCTTGTGGTTTCCCGTTGTGCCAGCAACGCTAGGAAGCCGCGGCCCGGCCCGGTATGGGTCTGGCCGCACAAGGGGGTGGGGCTGGACCCACTCCTGTCCCGCGACGGCGGGAATCCGGCGTTTCGTGGTGCACAGTGGACCGCGAAGCCGGATGGACAGGGGGAAGAAACGATGCGACAGCTACGGTCCTGGATACGGGACTGCGGGGTGGGATTCGTCCGCGCCGCCCAGGCGGCGGGCGTGGCGCTGCTGATCCCGGTCGTGTGGGCGGCCGCGGTCGGCCTGTGGCAGCTGTGGGGCGGCAGCCCGTGGTCGTGGATCGCGCCGTTCATCTGGGCGGCGATCGGGACGCTGGCGCTGGCGCGTCCGGTGTGCCGGATGACGCGGGTCATGGTCGCGAACTGGACCGGCATCGTGCTCCCGCCCGGATACCGGAAGCTCCCGCCGATCACCCAGCTGTCGACCGGATACTGGTGGAACGGCCACTCCTACTCGCGCACCCAGGAAGAGGCCCGGCGCGAGCAGCGGTTGAAGAACTGGCGCTACGACCCGGCGACCTGGCGGGACCTGCGGTTCGCGCTGCTCGCGCCGGTCTCGTTCGGCCTGGTCGCGCTCGTGCCGCTGCTCGGGGTCGTCGCGGCGGTACTGACGCTGGTGAACCTGCCGGAGGGATATCTCGCCGGTCTGCTGATCACGATCGCGACCGCGCCGTACGCCTGGCGCAGCGTCATCCCGGTGGCCACGCGGTTCCTAGGCGCGTCCGCCACGATGGAACTGGCCGACCGGGTCGACACCCTGACCGCTTTGCGCGCCGACACGACCATCGCGCAAGCCGCGGAAATCCGGCGCATCGAACGGGATCTGCACGACGGCGCGCAAGCCCGGCTGGTCGCGCTCGGCCTCGCGCTGGCGACGGCGGAGAAGCTGATGGAGACCGATCCCGAGCAGGCCAAGGAATTGCTGCGCGACGCCCGGGCCGGCGCCGCCACGTCGCTCACCGAATTGCGCGAGCTGGTCCGCGGCATCAGCCCGCCGGTGCTGAACGAACGCGGGCTCGCCGACGCGGTCCGCGCGATGGCGATGGACCTGCCGCTCGACGTGACAGTCGAAGCCGATCTGCCGCAGCCGCTCGATCCGCCGATCGAATCCGCGCTGTACTTCGGAATCGCCGAATTGCTCGCCAACACGGTCAAGCACGCGCACGCGTCGCACGTCCAAGTTTCCCTGTTGCAGGAAGGGAATCGGCTATGCGCCTCGGTCGAGGACGACGGTCTCGGCGGGGCCGGGATCCACCCGGACGGCGGGCTTGCCGGACTGCGCCGCCGCCTCGCGGTCTTCGACGGCACAGTGGAGATCACCAGCCCGGCGGGCGGGCCGACCCGAGCGTGGATGATGGTGCCATGCGCATCGTCGTAGCCGAAGACCTCTACCTGCTGCGGGACGGTTTGGTCCGGCTCCTCCAGGCCTACGGCCACGAGGTGGTGGCGACCGCGACGACCGGCCCGGAAACCGTCGCCGTGCTGCGCGAACACCGGCCGGACGTCGCCGTGGTCGACGTCCGGATGCCGCCGACGCAAACCGACGAAGGCCTCCGTGCGGTCCTCGCCGCGCGCCGCGAGACGCCCGGGCTGCCGGTGCTGATCCTGTCGCAGCACGTCGAACAGCTCTACGCCCGCGAACTGCTGGTCGACGGAGCCAGCGGCGTCGGATATCTGTTGAAGGACAGCGTTTTCGAGGCCGAACAGTTCATCGACGCGCTCGAACGCGTCGCGGCCGGCGGCACGGCGATGGACCCGGCGGTGATCTCGAAACTGCTCACCAGCGGATCGCCGGACCAGCGCCTCGGCTCGCTGACCGAACGCGAGCGTTCGGTGCTGGAGCTGATGGCGGAAGGCCTGTCGAACGCGGAGATCGCCCGGCGGCTGTTCCTGAGCGAAAGCGCGATCAGCAAGTACACGACGTCGTTGTTCGGCAAACTCGGCATCACCGACGACGACACCGGCAACCGGCGCGTCCTGGCGGTGCTGACCTACCTCAACTCGTGAGCGCTGAGGCCGGCCAGAACCGGCCTCAGCGCTCACGAGCTGGTCAGCTCACCAGATTGTCGAAGCGGCGCAACGTTTCCTCCGCGCCCAGCGCCTGCGTGATCGAGTGCAGGTCCGGGCTGCGGGTCGACCCGGTGATCGCGATCCGGATGATCTGCGAGGCCTCGCGGATCGAACCCGGGTACGCGTCCGGGTCCTTCTTGTATTCCTTGGCGTTCTTGGCGAACCCGTGCTTCGCCGCGACCTCGCGGATCTGCTGGAACCACTCCTGCCCGTCGTCGAGCTGCTGGTACGCGGACACGAAGTCCGACGCCACCGCGCGGACGACGTCCGCCGGAACGCCCAGCGCCGCGATCCGCTCGTCGTCCGGACCGGTCGCCGCCTGGTGCAGCTGCGGGAAGAAGAACCCGTAGACGGCGCGGAACTCGCTCCACTTCTTCAGGTCCTTGCGCGGGTTCTCGACGCCCTCGCGCTCCACCGCCAGCGCACGCAGCGCCAGCTCGCGGGAGGACTCCAGGACCGCCTTGAGCTCCGGGTCGAACCGTTCAGCCCACTCCAGCACCGACGCGAGGATCTCCTCGCCGGACAGCGTCGCGACGTAGTCGGCGGCGAGGTCGTCCAGCTTCACCAGGTCCACGAGCGGACCGGCGACGCCGCACTCGTCGAGGTTGATCGGCGCGTCGAGCGCTTCGGCGAGCGGCATCTCGGCGAGCCGTCCGTTCGCCAGGCCGCGCAGGTAGTACAGCACCGCCGGGACCGGGTAGCCGGCTTCGAGGTAGAAGTCGACGGAGGCTTCCGGGTCCTTGCGCTTGGACAGCTTCCGCTTGCTGCCGCCCTCCTGCTTCATCAGCGGCGCGATGTGCGCGTACTGGATCGGCTCGAAGCCGAGCGCTTCGAAGAGCTGCTGGTGCGTCGGCACCGACGAGATCCACTCGTCGCCGCGGATCACTAGGTTCACCCGCATCAGGTGGTCGTCGACGGCGTGCGCGAAGTGGTAGGTCGGCAGCCGCGGGCTCTGGTCGGAGCTCTTGAGGATCACCACGTCGTTGCGGTTGGCCTCGGCCTCGATAGTGCCGCGGATCGCGTCGGTGAAGCGCACGCGCTGCCCGGTGTCGTCCGGCGCGCGGAAGCGGACCACCCACGGCTCGCCCGCGTCGAGCTTCGCCTGCACGTCGGCCGGGTCGGCGTCGCGCCAGATCGCCCACGAGCCGTAGTAGCCCGTCGGGAGCTTCGTGGCCTGCTGCCGCGCGGTGATCGACGCCAGCTCGTCCTTCGTCGCGAAGTCGATGTACGCGCGGCCTTCGCGCAGAAGGTGCCGTACGTAGGTGAGGTAGATCTGCTCGCGCTCGGACTGCCGGTACGGCCCGTACTCGCCGCCGCGCACCGCGTCCTCGTCCGCCTGCAGCCCGAAGTACGCGAAGCCGCGTTCGAACTGCTCCAGCGCCCCCTCGACCTCGCGCGACTGGTCGGTGTCCTCGACGCGCACCAGGTAGCGGCCTTCGGAACGGCGCGCGACGTCCTGGTCGATCGTCGCGACGTAGATGCCGCCGATGTGCACGAAGCCGGTCGGCGACGGGCCGAACCGGGTCACCTTCGCGCCGTCGGGCAGCTGCCGGGCCGGATAGCGCTGTTCCCAGTGCTCAGGCTCGGGCAGATCCGCGGGGAACAGGGCGTCGATGACCGCACGGTCCAGCATCGGAGGTCGGGTCTCCCAGGTCGTTCGGGTGTTTTCGCTAGTGCTTCGAGTATCGCCGACCGCCGTCCTCCCCGGTCGGCCAGGTCCCCGGGTTGTCGCCACGGTTGCGAACCGACCGTTTCCGATATATCGTGAACGTGTCGCAACAGTTCGAGAAAGGAACTCAAGACCATGAACCGACGACGACACCCCTTCCCCGGCGGACGCGCGTTCCCCGGCGGACATCACGAACACGGAGAACACGAACAGCACGGCCGGTCCTCGTTCGGCCCCTGGGGCCGGGAATTCGGCGAGTTCGGCTTCGGGCGCGGAGACCTGCCGGGACGACGCGGCCACGGTCCGGGCGCACGCCGCGGCTCCCGGCGCGGCCGGCGCGGCGACGTGCGGGCGGCGATCCTCACCCTGCTCGCGGAACAGCCGCGGCACGGGTACGAGATCATCCGCGAGATCGGCGAGCGCAGCGGCGGGCTCTGGAAGCCCAGCCCCGGCTCGATCTACCCGACCCTGCAGATGCTGGCCGACGAGGGCCTGGTCGTGAGCCGCGACGAGAGCGGCAAGAAGCTCTTCGAGCTCACCGACGAGGGCCGCACCGCCGCCGAACAGCAGACCGGCACGCCGCCGTGGGAGCACTTCACCGACGACGTCGAACCGGTCGAGCACGACCTGCGCAAGGCGGGCGCGACGCTCGCCGCGGCGGTCGTGCAGGTGATGCGCGCCGGCAGCGAGAACCAGCAGGCCCGCGCGGTGGACGTGCTCAACGAGGCACGCCGGTCGATCTACTCGATCCTCGGCGAGGTCGAGGAATCGGAGGACTCGGCCGAGTCCGGAGAGGCAGCCGAGTGACCGGGCAGGACGAGGCCGGTGGGTTTGACGCGGCAGTGCACGCGATAACCCACCGGCAGCGTCACCTCGCCCGATCCCGGGTTCAGGCGGCGCGTGTCAGCGATCGCCCGCTGCGCGACCTTCGCGCTGAACTCGATCTTCAACACTGATTCCGCCGCGGCGAAGTCCGCGAAGCGCCAACGCGTGCGTACGCGCCGACAGTTGAAGCCGTGCGCGGCGAAGAACCGTTCCACCGCAGGCGGGTCGTAGTGCGGCAAATCCGCCCGCATCCATCCGCCATAGGGCTCGCTGGTCACGTCGAGGTCGACGATCATGATCGATCCTCCGGGCCGCAGCACCCGTTCCGCTTCGCGCAAACCGGGTTCGCATCCAGGGCCGAAGAAATACGCGGTGCGCGCGTGCACGATGTCCACGCTGGCGTCGTCCGCCGGCAGCCGCTGCGCTCGTCCCACGCGGACCCGCACGTTCTCCAGATCCCGCACCCGTCGCTCCGCGTCCCGCGCGAGCGGCGGGTGCGGTTCGATTCCGAGCACCGAACGCGCGTCCGCGGCGAAAAGCGGCAAGTGGTATCCGTCACCGCAGCCGAGATCGAGCACGTCGAGGCCGGTCCAGTCGTGCTCTTCGCGCAGTACTCGCCAGATCTCGCCGTCCGCGTCCTGCGCCCGGTTCTCGACGTCGTAAACGTCCTGGTAGTACCAGATGTTCGGGCTGGGAACGACTTCCTTCGACGCCGCCGGGCCGCGGAACAACCAGCGCACGGCACTCCTCTCCGCCTCCAGGGGCTCCGACGGGCGCGGCAGCTTTCCCGCTCAGAGCGTAGAACGCCGCTCCGCCGAATAGACTTCACCCTCTCGGGGAGGAGAACGCGATGTCGACCGACTGGCAACTCGCCCGCACGCTCCCGGCAGGCCTGCCCTGCTGGGTCGAGGTGGCGTGCCGCGACGAAGCCCGGACCCAGGACTTCTACTCCCGGCTTTTCGGCTGGGAATACGAAACCCGGCGCGATCCCGCGTCGCCGACCGGCCGGTACTCCATCGCCCTGTGCGACGGGGTTCCCGCCGGCGGCCTGTACGAAGCCGGCGCCCGCAGCGCACCCGGCTGGACGATGCAGCTCGCGGTGCCGCACACGGCGAGCGCCGCCGAATGGGTCGAGCACCTCGGCGGGCAGGTGACGCTCGGGCCGATCGCGATCCCCGAGCGCGGCAGCATCGTGCACGCGATCGACGCGTGCGGCGCGCCGGTGGTGTTCTGGGAAGCCCCGCCGGACTGGCAGTTCGCGGGCGGCGTGCCCAACACGTTCAGCGGCGCGGACCTCAACACGCACGACGGCGTGGCCGCGGACCACTTCTACACCAAGCTGTTCAACTACTCGAGCCGTCAGGTCGGCGACGGCGAAAGCGTCGACTACGCGGAATATTCCATTGAGCACACGGCGGTGCTGTACCGCTACGTGATGGGTCCCGAGTACCGCCGGGACACTCCCCCGCACTGGCTCGTGTACTTCGAGGTCGACCCCGCGCGCGGCGCGGACGCGGCGGCGGGCGAGGCGCTGATGCTGGGCGGTTCGGTGGTGATCGAGCCGTACGACACCCCGTTCGGCCGCACCGCGATCCTCGCCGATCCGGACGGCGCGGTGTTCGCGGTGATCGACCACTCGCGGGTGCTGGAAGACGTGGGCCGCGCCGAGGTCGACGACCCGTACGACGACTGAGGATTCAGACGGGGATTCAGACGGGGGCTCAGGCCGGGACGAAGGCCGACAGCAGCAGCCACGACACGACGGCCGAGGGCAGCAGCGAGTCGAGGCGGTCCATGATGCCGCCGTGGCCGGGCAGCAGCGTGCCCATGTCCTTGATGCCGAGGTCGCGTTTGATGAGCGATTCGACGAGGTCGCCGAGCGTCGCGGTGAGCACGATGGCCGCGCCGAAGATGACGCCCTGCCACGCGTGGCCGTCCAGCATCAGGCTGATCGTGAGCACGCCCGCGACGATGCCCGCGATCATCGAACCGGCGAAGCCCTCCCAGGACTTCTTCGGGCTGATCGTGGGCGCCATCGGGTGCTTGCCGCCGAGCACGCCGGCGATGTAGCCGCCGGTGTCGGAGGCGACGACGCCGATCAGGAACGTGAGCACGCGCCCGACCCCGTCGTGCGGCGGCACGAGCATGGCCGCGAACGCGCCGAACAACGGCAGGTACGCGGCGGCGAAAACGGAAGCGCTGACGTCGCGCACGTAGCCCTTCGCGCCGCCGGGCAACCGCCACAGCAGGCACGCGAGCACGGTGAGCACGAACGCGGTGAGCGCGCCTTCCCGGCCGAACGGCCAGGCCAGCCAGATCATCGCCTGCCCGCCGACGAGCACCGGGATCAGCGCGACCTTGGTGTCCGCGACCCGGCGCAGCACGCCGGAGAACTCGAACGTGCCGACCGCGATCGCGGCGGCGATGACCCCGATGAAAATGAACCGGACGGTGAGCAGGGAAACGATGATCGCGGCCCCGAGCAGCAGCCCGACGCCGATCGCCGCGGGAAGATTGCGCCCGGCCCGGGAGGCTTTCTTCTCCGGTTCGGCTTTCGCTTCGTCGCTGGCTTTCCCGCCGTTCACCGGCCCAGTCTTCGTGCCGCGCTCGGGTTTGCCCCCGGGCATGACGGATTCGCCTTCGGCCGCACCTTTCGCTGATCCGCCCTTGGACGCAGCCTTCGCGCCCTTCGCCAGTCCGCCCGCGGGAACGCCCTTCGCACCCTTCGCCGACTCGTCCCCGGATTCCCCGGGATTCCCCGCCGCAGCACCGGATTCCGCGCGCGCATTCGTCGCGGAATCCGATTTCCGCTGCCCAGCAGGGGTTTCCGAAGCCGGTTCCAGCCGCGAAACCGGGTCCGGCTCGGCGGCCGGGCCCAGTGGCGGGGTGTCGCTCACCCGCTCGTCGCGTTCCTCGCTCACCTGGCTCATCAGACCTCGAGCAGCTCGGCTTCCTTGTGTTTCACCAGCTCGTCGACCTGGTGCACGTAGGTGTCGGTGAGGTTCTGCAGTTCCTTCTCGGCGCGCGCGACCTCGTCCTCGCCCGCTTCGCCGTCCTTGGCGATGCGGTCGAGTTCTTCCTTGGCTTTGCGGCGGACGCTGCGGATCGAGACGCGGGCGTCCTCGCCCTTGCCCTTCGCGACCTTCACCATCTCCTTGCGCCGCTCCTCGGTGAGCTGCGGGATGACGATGCGGATGACGTTGCCGTCGTTGCTCGGGTTGACGCCGAGGTCGGACTCGCGGATCGCCTTCTCGATGGCGTTCAGCTGCGTCTGGTCGTAAGGCTTGATCAACGCCATCCGGGCCTCCGGCACGTTGACGCTGGCCAGCTGGTTCAGCGGGGTCGGCGCACCGTAGTACTCGACGACGATGCGGGAGAACATCGACGGGTGGGCCCGCCCGGTGCGCACCGACGTGAGGTCTTCCTTCGCGACGGACACCGCTTTTTCCATCTTCTCCTCGGCGTCGAGGAGGGTCTCGTCGATCACGGCTACTCCCGGTGTTGTGTTGTCGGACCTGAGCTTGATCCCAGCAGGTCTAGGCGGACGCCTCGTCGGCGGGGGTCGAGACCAGCGTGCCGATCCTCTCACCGCCCACCGCGCGGGCGATGTTGCCCTCGGTGAGCAGGTTGAACACGATGATCGGCATCTTGTTGTCCATGCAGAGGCTGAACGCGGTGGCGTCGGCGACCTTGAGACCGCGCTCGAGCACCTCGCGGTGAGTGATGTCGGTGAACATCTTCGCGTCGGGGTCGGTCTTCGGATCCGCGGTGTAGACGCCGTCCACGGCCTTGGCCATCAGCACGGCTTCGCAGCCGAGTTCGAGCGCGCGCTGCGCGGCGGCGGTGTCGGTGGAGAAGTACGGCATGCCGACGCCGGCGCCGAAGATGACGACGCGGCCCTTCTCGAGGTGCCGTTCCGCGCGGCGCGGGATGTAGGGCTCGGCGACCTGGCCCATCGTGATCGCGGTCTGCACGCGGGTCGGGAGGCCTTCCTTTTCGAGGAAGTCCTGCAGCGCGAGGCAGTTCATCACGGTGCCGAGCATCGCCATGTAGTCGGCGCGGTCGCGGTCCATGCCGCGCTGCGACAGCTCCGCGCCGCGGAAATAGTTGCCGCCGCCGATCACCACCGCGATCTGCACCCCGGTGCGCGCGACGTCGGCGATCTGCTGGGCGACGGAGTGCACGACGTCGGGGTCGACGCCCACCGCGCCGCCGCCGAACATCTCGCCGCCCAGTTTCAGCAGCACCCGGCGGTACCCGCCCTCGACCCGGTCCTCACCCATGTCTGTCGCCTCCTGCCCCTCGGTAGACCCGACTGTGCCCCGTCCCCGATGCGCGGAGACGGGGCACAGTGCCAGAACCTAGTCCCAGTGCCTCGCTCAGGCCTGGCCGACCTCGAACCGGGCGAACCGGGTCAGGGTCACGCCCGCCTCGTCGAGCAGGGCCTTGACGGTCTTCTTGTTGTCCTTGACCGACGGCTGCTCGAGCAGCACGTTGTCCTTGTAGTACGCGTTGACCTTGCCCTCGATGATCTTCGGCAGCGCCTGCTCGGGCTTGCCTTCCTCGCGGGCGGTCTGCTCGGCGATGCGGCGCTCGTTCTCGATGATCTCGGCCGGCACCTCCTCGCGGGTCAGGTACTTCGCGCGCAGCGCGGCGACCTGCATGGCGGCGCCGCGGGCGGCGTCCACGTCGTCACCGGTGAACTCGACCAGCACGCCGACGGCGGGCGGGAGGTCGGAGCCGCGGCGGTGCAGGTAGGTCGCGGTCTTGCCCTCGAACGACACCACGCGGCGCAGTTCGAGCTTCTCGCCGATGCGGGCCGACAGCTCCTGCACGACCTCGTTGACCGGCTTGCCGTCCAGGTCGGCGGCCTTCAGAGCCTCGACGTCGCTGGACTTCAGCGCCTTCGCGGTCTCGACGATCTTCGCCGCGAGCTGCTGGAAGTCGTCGTTCTTGGCGACGAAGTCGGTCTCGGAGTCGAGCTCGATCATGACGCCGCCGTCGCCGGCGACCAGGCCCTCGGCGGTGGCGCGCTCGGCGCGCTTGCCGACGTCCTTGGCGCCCTTGATGCGCAGGAACTCGACAGCCTTCTCGAAGTCGCCGTCGTTCTCCTCGAGGGCCTTCTTGCAGTCCATCATGCCCGCGCCGGTCATCTCGCGCAGGCGCTTCACGTCAGCGGCGGTGTAGTTCGCCATCGTGTTGAATCCGTCCGTTTCAGGTACGTGTGCGGTGAGCGCCGTCCGGGCGGCCCTGCGCGGACCGCCCGGACGGGGTGGATCAGGAGTTGGCCGGAGCCTGCTCGCCGGTCGCTTCCGCGGTTTCGGTCGCGGCGGTCTCGGTCGCGGCGGCCGTCTCGGTGGCGGCAGCGGCCTCGGTCGCGTCGGCGGCGGCGGTCTCCGAGCCCGCGAGGAGCTCCTTCTCCCACTCGGCCAGCGGCTCGTCCGAAGCACCGGTCTCCGGCTTCGCGTCGGCCGAGGCGCCGTTGCGGCCGGAACGGGCCATCAGCCCGGCCGCGGCGGCCTCGGCGACGACCTTCGTCAGCAGCGCGGCGGAACGGATCGCGTCGTCGTTGCCCGGGATCGGGTAGTCGACCTCGTCCGGGTCGCAGTTGGTGTCGAGGATCGCGACGACCGGGATGTTGAGCTTGCGAGCCTCGCCGACGGCGATGTGCTCCTTCTTGGTGTCGACGATCCACACCGCGGACGGCACCTTGGCCATGTCCCGGATGCCGCCCAGGGTCTTCTCGAGCTTGTCCTTCTCGCGGGTCAGCGTGAGGATCTCGCGCTTGGTCAGGCCGGTGAAACCGCCGGTCTGCTCCTGGGCCTCGAGCTCCTTCAGGCGGAGAAGGCGCTTGTGGACGGTCTGGAAGTTGGTCAGCATGCCGCCGAGCCAGCGCTGGTTCACGTAGGGCATGCCCACGCGCGCGGCCTCGTTGGCGATCGCTTCCTGCGCCTGCTTCTTCGTGCCGACGAACATGATGGTGCCGCCGTGCGCGACGGTTTCCTTGATGAACTCGAACGCACGGTCGATGTACGTCAGCGTCTGCTGCAGGTCGATGATGTAGATGCCGTTGCGCTCGGTGAAGATGTAGCGCTTCATCTTCGGGTTCCACCGACGGGTCTGGTGCCCGAAGTGCACGCCGCTGTCGAGCAGCTGCTTCATGGTGACGACGGCCATTGCCGGAATCACACCTTTTCTGTAGTCGCGCGCTCCCGCTGCCGGTGTTCGTTCCGCCCGCGGAGGCGCTGTTCCGGTTAGTCGCCCCCGACCGGGAGGTCGTGGGCCCTGGTGCCGTAGCCGATGCCCGGACCCGTGGGTTCGGCTGTGCGAAACCCCAGGGACCGCCGGACACCGTGCGCCCCTCCGTCCGGGTTCCCGCCAGAAGCGGCCCGTCCGGGGACGCGCGCACGTGCACGCGAAGTCAGCCCAGCGAGTGGACTGCGGAATTGATTCTACCCCCTGCCACCAGGCCCGCCCCTGCGGGCAGCCTTCGCCCGGCCCGGAGTTGTCCACAACCGCGCCCACCTGTGGACAACCCCCGCTGAACAGCGGGTTCCGGTCGGCCGGCGCCCGAGGATGGGGACATGACCACTACGCGATCTTTTCCCGTTGCCGCCGTTGCTTCCCGCGCTGCCGATTCGCCTGCGGATTCCCTGGTTCCTGTGCCCTCGATGCCGAGCACGGCCAGCTCAGTGCCCTCCCCTGTGCCTCGCCCGGACAGAGAAGCGAGCAGCCAGTCCGGTCCCTCGCCGAATCCGTCGCCGCCTGATTCGCCTCATCCGGTGGTCCTGGCAACCGCTGCCCTGCTCACTCAGCACCCATCGGCAGGTGCCGCCCTCCTGAGCCCGGACGACGCCATCCCGCCCCCTACCTCAACGGGTCCGCTCCCGCGCGGCGGCCGCCATCGCCGACCACCCGCCAGACCGCCCAGAATCCGCACCGCACTCCGCCGCACGTGGACCCGCGCGAGGTCCGCCGCGAGCACCGTCAGCCGCTACGCCCTCTTCGCCTCCCGCAGGCTCCTTCGCCCTGCACGCCCAAGACCCGTGCCCCTCTTGCCGAGCGTCCGAATCTCGCTGCCCTGCGATTTCAGCTGGGGTCACCCACCCCTGCGATTGGCCGGAGCAGGCGGCGAACTCCCGACGTTCGCCCCGCGCAGCCGCAAAGTCACCCGAACGTGGCTGATCCTCGCGACGGTCTTGACCTTGTCCGCGGGCTCAGCAGCCCTGCTCCACTCCCGAGCCGACGCCGCGCCCCTCCAGCCCGTTCCGGAAGAACCCGGACGGCTGGCCTGGCCCCTGACGCCCCGCCCGCACGTCACCCGCAACTTCGAACCGCCCGCGACCCTGTTCGGCCCCGGTCACCGAGGCGTAGACCTGGAAGCCGCCGCCGGACAACAAGTGCTGGCTGCGGACATGGGAGTGGTGGTCTTCGCCGGTCAGGTCGCGGGACAAGGAGTAGTCGCCGTCGACCACGACGGCGGCCTCCACACGACCTACCTCCCGATCACCCCGACAGTCGCCGCCGGAGACCAGATCTACCGCGGCCAGCCGTTGGGAACCGCCATCCCCGGCCACCCCGGTTGCCCGACCGCCACCTGCCTGCACTGGGGAGCCCGCCGCGGCATGGAATACATCGACCCGCTCGCCTTGGTCGGCACTCCCAGCCGAGTACGCCTCAAGCCGTGGGCGGAAGGCCCGTGACACCAAAGCAGCCGTCGCTAGCGGCCGATCGATCCGAAGGAGGTCACTAGGGTCAAACCACCGACACATCGACCGTGGTCCGCCGCCGCGTCGACAGTGGTCCGCAACCACCGCCGCGTCGGCCCGTGGTCCGCACCGACCCCGCCTGAGCACCGGACAAGCCTTGCGAACAAGGCAATCGATGCGCCGGTTGCGGATCCAGGGGTCAGCCGCTGGGCTGCTCCATCAGCTTGGCGCGCAGTCGCATCACCGCGCGGGTGTGCAGCTGGCTCACGCGCGATTCCGTGACTCCCAGGACCTTCCCGATTTCCGCCAAGGTCAGGCTTTCGAAGTAGTAGAGGCTGACGACGATCTTGTCCCGGTCGGTCAGCTGCGCGATGGCTTCGGCGAGCTGGCGGCGGTTGTCCTGGTCCACGAGGACGGCCACCGGGTCGACCGCGCCGTCGTCGGGGAGGGTGTCGACCAGCGAACCGGCGTCTTTGCCCGCGGTGACAAGGTCTTCGAGCGCGACCACGCTGGTGAGGCGGAGCTGGCCGTAGAAGTCGCGCAGGTCGTCGAGGCTGATGCCCATTTCGCCGGCGAGTTCGGCGTCGGTCGGGGTTCGGTGCAGGCGGGCGCCGAGGCGTTCCAGGGCGCGGGCCGTTTCCTTCGCCTTGCTGCGCACGGCGCGCGGGACCCAGTCCTGGGAGCGCAGGTCGTCCAGGATGGCGCCGCGGATGCGTTGCATCGCGTACGTCTCGAAGCGCAGGCCGCGTTCCGGGTCGAACTTCTCGATCGCGTCGACCAGACCGAAAATGCCTGACTGCACAAGGTCGCCGACGTCTACGTGCGTAGGCAGACCGGTGCCGACCCGGCCCGCGACGTACTTCACCAGCGGTGCGTAGTGCAGCACCAGCCGGTCGCGCGACGTCTGGTCCGGTTTGTCGGCGAACTGCTGCCACAGCGCCTGAATCCCCGCGTCGACGTCCTGACCAGGACGACCGTCCCCGTTGACGGCGTCCTGCACGCCGGGGCGTGCCGCCCCGGCTTCCGTGACCTGCGATGTGGAAGTCATTGCACGGTCGTTCTCGGCGTGCTGCTCAGTGTTGTCTCCGTGCTCGTGCGGATGCGCGTGCGCCGACGGTTCGGCCCTGCCGTCCCCGGCCGAGCCTCCGCCGGCCGCGTCAGGCCCGCGGGTGTGCTCGGTCATGGATCGCCTTCAGCCGATCGACGGTCACATGAGTGTAGAGCTGGGTCGTGGCCAGCGTAGCGTGACCAAGCAGTTCCTGAACGCTCCTGAGATCGGCACCTCCTTCGAGCAGATGCGTCGCGGCGGAATGCCTTAGCCCGTGCGGCCCCATGTCCGTTGCGCCCGGCACCGCGGCCACCGCCTCGTGCACCACCCGGCGCGCCGCGCGCGGGTCGAGACGCTTGCCGCGAACGCCCAGGAAAAGCGCCGCCGGCGGCGTTTCCCCAGCCAGCGCAGGCCGTCCGTCCTCCAGCCACGCGGTCAGCGCCTCGGCCGCCGGGACGCCGAACGGAACCGTCCGCTCCTTGTCTCCCTTGCCCACCACCGAAACCACGCGGCGGGAAAAGTCCACGCTGCCGACGTCCAGTCCGCACAACTCCGACACCCGAATGCCGGTTGCGTACAGCATTTCGACCAACGCGCGGTCACGCAGAGCGACCGGATCCCGTTCGGCTGCCCCTTTCGCGGAGGCGTCCATGAGCGCGTCGGCCTGCTCGGCGCGGAGTACCCCGGGCAAGGTCCGGTGCGTGCGCGGCGCGGCCAGCCGGCCGCCCGGGTCCGACTTCAGCAAACCAGTGCGGTGCGCCCAAGCCGTGAAGGTGCGCGCCGCCGCGGCGCGGCGCGCGAGGGTGGTGCGCCCGGCGCCGTCCGAGCGCTGCCCCGCGAGCCACGCGCGCAGCTGCGTGACGTCCAAGTCCTCAAAGCGCCGCGCGGGACGGTCGCCCTCCCCCACGGTCAGGAACGCCAGCAGCGAAACGACATCGCCGACGTACGCGCGCACGGTGTGCGGCGACAGCCCACGCTCCAGCGACAGATGCCGTTCGTAACCGGCCACCACCGATTCGGCGGACTCCGGCAATTCGGCGCGAAGTGCACGAAGATCGGGTCGTGGCGGGCGTTTCCGGTGTCCACCGGGACGCGGGACCGCGTCCTTGCGTGCACTCGCTGACGGCATGACGATTACGCTGCGCGAACCATCGCCATTGGTCAAGCATCGCCACGCCCATCATCGGTTGGCCGTTCGGACTATCTGCCGCCAGCCGGTCTCGCCGCGCACCGCGAAACCGTCGACTTCCAGTGCGGGCAACAAGGCGCGAACTCGGGAAACAGGCACTCCAGCGCTTTCCGCTACCTCTTCCGGAGCCCGGCCAGCCCGCGGAAGCAGCGCGTCGTAGACCCGTGATGCCTCCGGACCGAGATTGTCCGTGGGCCGCCGACTCGACTCGGCCGCGGGAGCAGCGGTGCCGAACCTGCCCACGGTTTCGAGCACCTCGTCAACCGAAGTGACCAACGTGGCTTTGCAGTCCCGGATCAGTGCGTGGCAACCGGCTGAACTGCCAGAATGCACTGATCCCGGCAACGCCATCACGACCTTGCCCAGCGCACCCGCGATAGTGGCGGTGTTGCGCGCACCACTGCGGATTCCGGCCTCTACAACGACTGTGCCGTCGGTAAGACCTGCGATAAGGCGATTCCGCACCAGAAATCGATGGCGCGCGGGCGGGGTCTTCGGCGCGTACTCGCTGACGATCGCACCGCCCTCGGCGACGATGCGGTCCAACAAGCCGCTGTTCCCAACCGGATAGGAGTAGTCGACAGCGCAACCGAG
Organism: Amycolatopsis sp. CFH S0740; assembly: GCF_004522315.1. Taxonomy (NCBI): domain Bacteria; kingdom Bacillati; phylum Actinomycetota; class Actinomycetes; order Pseudonocardiales; family Pseudonocardiaceae; genus Amycolatopsis; species Amycolatopsis sp. CFH S0740. Next base: position 54,868 of record NZ_SDLS01000029.1, read on the forward strand.
GAGCGCGACCGTGATCCCGCCGCCGCTGAGCGCGCCTCGGTGGGCGGCGGCGTCGATGCCCAGGGCAGCACCGGAGAAAACCGGTACTTGGCGGGTTGCCAAGGCGTGGCCGATCTCGACGGCGTTGTGCAGGCCGTAGTCCGTGGCCATCCGAGCGCCGACGACCGCCACCGCGCGGTCCGCGACTTCCGCCAGGCTCGCGTCGCCGCGCACCCAGAGCCCGAGCGGTGCCGCCACGTGCTTCACACCGTTTCCGGTTGCTACCGCTAGCGACAGCAGTGGCCACGCGGGCCATTCGTGGTCTTCGGGAACCACGAGCCGGGCACCGGCTTTGGCGGCTGCCTCGAGATCTTGTTCCGCGATCGTGGATTCCCGCCGCGCGGCCGTTTCGCGGAGAACCTTCTCGGGACAGTCCCCGGCCCGGACGCGCTCGGCGGCCGCGACCGGGCCTTGTTCGCCGACGAACTCCAGCAGATGCGGTGCCGGTGGTTCCGCGACGCCGAGCAGATACGCGCGGGCGAGGCGTTCGGAGTCGGTTGCCGCGGTCTGGTCCTCGACAGCGATGCTCACGCCGCACCTCTTCGGCTGCCGGGGTTTTCGGGGCGGACGACGGCGAGGTGGCGGTGCAGCGCCAACCGTTCTCGGACCCGGACCGGATCGTGTTCGGGGCGGACTTCCCGGTGCCGGACCGGATGCAGATGCCGGACGATCTTGTGCTGCGGCGTCTTCGGCCTGCGGTGCCGGGTGCGCGGGGACGAGGACGGGATGGCTCGGTGGGACATGGTGCTTTCCTTTCGTTGGGATTCCGGACGGGCAGGCTTGCCGGTCCGAGACTGGGGGCCACGGCCGCGACTGGGCTGGGCTGGGCTGGGCTGGGCTGGGCTGGGCTGGGCTGGGCTGGGCTGGGCTGGGCTGGGACGCAGGATTGCGGATCTAGGAGTTGGGACATCTGGTCCGGACATCGGCGAGAAAGCGCTGGGCGGAGCTCCGGGGATCGCCACCGTCAGCGCGCATGGCCGCTTACTCGGCCTGTTCGCCGGGCACGGCTGAGCAGACGGCAGAACCTCTTGCCGGAGGCGGACCCTGCACCGAAGCGAGCTGATACCTGCCGAAGTTTCCTGGCACTCGCCTTGGGCAGGCTCGGCCTACGGGGTGGATCAGCCGGTTTTGCGTTCTCGGAAGTCCAGGGCCGCGGTGACGTGGTCGGTGTCGGGTTGGGGCAAGGCCGCCAGGTCGGCCAGCGTCCAGGCGATGCGCAGGCATCTGTCGGCTCCTCGGGCGGTCAGCAAGCCTCGGTCCAGGGCTCTGTCTAAAACCGCGGTGGCGGGGGGTGGCAGGGCGAAATCTCGGCGCAGGATCGGGCCTGGGACTTCGGTGTTGGACTGCCAGCCGTGTTCGTGCCAGCGGTGTTTGGCTCTTTCGCGGGCGGCCAGGACGCGGGCTCGGACGGTCGAGGACGGTTCTGGGGCGGTGGATTGGTGGGCGGAGATCGCAGTCAGAGGGCGCAGGCGGACGCGGAGGTCTACTCGGTCCAGGAGAGGGCCCGAAAGGCGCGACAGGTAGCGGCGGCGGGTGGGTACTGAGCAGGTGCAGTCGGTTTCTCGCGGTGGGGCGCAGGGGCAGGGGTTGGTGGCCAGCACCAGTTGGAACTGGGCGGGATAGCGGACGACGCCCTTCGCGCGGGCGATGCGGACTTCGCCTTCTTCCATGACGGTGCGGAGCGAGTCGAGGCGTTGGTTGCCGAATTCGCAGGCCTCGTCTAGGAAAAGGACGCCTCGGTGGGCTCGACTGATGGCACCCGGAGCCGCTAAGCCGGTGCCGCCGCCGATTAGGGCTGGTGGGCTGATCGAGTGGTGTGGGGCGACGAAAGGCGGGACTGTTACCAGGGGCGATGACTTGGACAGGGAGCCGTCTACTGAGTGGATGGCGGTTACTTCCAGGGACTCGGCTGGGGAGAGGTCGGGCAGCAGGCCGGGGAGGCGTCTGGCCAGCATGCTTTTGCCTACGCCAGGCGGGCCGGTGAGCAGGAGGTGGTGGCCGCCTGCTGCGGCGACTTCCAAGGCCCATCTGGCTTCTGGTTGGCCTACTACGTCGGCCAGGTCGGGGACTTCTACTGGGGCGGCGGCTGCGGGAGCGGCGGGTGGTTCCAGGTCGGCTTCGTCTTTGAGCCAGGCGATGAGTTCTGCCAGGCGGGTTACTCCGGAGACTTCCAGGCCGTCTACCAGGGCGGCTTCTACCAACGACTCGGTGGGCACGACGGCGCGTTCGTGGCCGGCGGCTTTGGCTGCCAGCAGGCCGGGGAGGACGCCGCGTACGGGGCGGATTCGGCCGTCCAAGGCCAGTTCGCCCAGCAGGATTGTGTGCAGGAGTTTTCGGGCTGGGACGGCACCGATGGCGGCTAGGACTGCGGCGGCGATGCCCAGGTCGTAGCCGGAGCCCATTTTGGGCAGGTTGGCGGGAGACAGGGCCAGCGTGATCTTGCCGTCGGGCCAGGATTGGCCGGAGTTGCGGACTGCGGAGCGGACGCGGTCTTTCGCCTCGCGGAGGCCGGCGTCGGGCAGGCCGACCAGGGTGACTCGGCTCAGGCCTCCGCCTAGATCGGCTTCGATTTCCACCACGCGGCCTTCGATGCCGAGCAACGCGACGGACCAGGTTTTGGCGTGTGGCATCAGAAAGCACCCACCAGGTGCCGGACGACCGGCTCTTCGCCGTCGGGGGCGTAGACGGTCACGACGTCGTAGCGGATGCGGCACCAGCCGACTCGATGTTCCTTGAGCCAGCGCATCGCGGCTCGGTGCACGCGGTCGATCTTGTCCTGCGTAACGGATTCGGCGGGAGTGCCGTATTCAGTGCTCGATCGGGTTTTGACCTCGCAGAAGATCACCCGGTCGCCCTCGGACAGGACTAAATCCAGCTCGCCCTCGCGGCAGTGCCAGTTCCGGCTGAGCAGGACCATGCCGGCGGCCTGCAGATGCCGGGCGGCGAGGTCCTCGCCCCAGCGGCCGAACGTCCGTCGCCAGGCCGCGCCGGGGTGCGGGCCGTCGTTCATGGTGTCCCCCTCGGACAGCGTGAGCACCGTCGATCACGGTGCGTGTGCTTTCACGATCGCAGTGTGATCAAACGCAGCGCCAGGGGGATTCCGAGCAACTGTGGATAAGCCGGGGGTTGTGGATCAAGCGCTGGTCTACGGGCGAGAAAACCGGCGGATTGTCGGTGCGGTGTGCATGAGGGCAGAGAACGACGAAGGCCACCCGGGCAGGTGCCGGGTGGCCTCGTGGTGAGAGAAAAGCGGGGGTCAGCCCGAGAACGGACCGTCCTCGGGGAGCCGCAGGTCGGGCTTGTCCAGTTCTTCGACGTTGACGTCCTTGAAGGTGATGACCCGGACGTGCTTCACGAACCGGGCGGGGCGGTACATGTCCCACACCCAGGCGTCCGACATGCGCACCTCGAAGTACACCTCGCCCCCGCCGTCGCGGACCTGGACGTCCACCGCGTTGGCCAGGTAGAACCGCCGCTCGGTCTCCACCACGTACGAGAACTGGCCCACTATGTCGCGGTACTCGCGGTACAGCGAGAGCTCCATCTCGGTCTCGTACTTCTCGAGATCCTCTGCGCTCATGAAATCCGCGCCCCTCCTCGCATTCGTCCTGCTCCGGCGGCGGAGCGTTCATTCTTACCCACCGAGCGGCCCGGGGCACGGACCGGCCCGCCCGCTTTTTCCAGGGCATTCTCCAGTGCAGCGTAGGTGAGCACGACCGGATGCGGGGCAGTGAGTCCGTGTGCGAGGGCGACAGTGGCGACATTCGTGTAGGACCAGCGGTGCGCCGGGCTCGGGCCGTGCTCACTCAGCGCAGCCAGATGGTCCGAGGTGCTGTAGCCCTTGTGCACGTCGAAGCCGTACGCCGGCAACTCTTCGTGCAGGCCGGCCATGATCCGGTCCCTCGTCACCTTCGCCAGGACCGACGCCGCCGCGATGCTCGCGACGCTGCGGTCTCCCTTGATCACCGCGACATTCGGCGCGGGAATGCCGGGAACCGGGAAGCCGTCGGTGAGGACGTACCCGGGATGCGTGCGCAGTCCGGCGACGGCGCGGCGCATGCCTTCCAGGTTCATCACCCGGATGCCGAGCAGGTCCACCTGCTCGGAGGGGATGACGATCACCGAGTAGTCGAGGGCGCGCTGCAGGACCCGGTCGTAAACCCGGTCCCGGGCCTTCGCGGTGAGCATCTTCGAATCGGTCAGTTCGGGCAGGCGCGCGCCGTCGCCGGGACGGAGCACGCAGGAAGCCACCACGAGCGGGCCCGCGCAGGCACCGGCGCCGGCTTCGTCCACGCCGGCGACCGGGCCGAGGCCGCGTCGTTCGAGTGCGCCTTGCAGACCCCAGAACAGCTCGCCGCGCACCACGGCGCGCGGCGGGCGCAGCGGTTCCGCCGGAGTGCGGGGAGGAGGGAGAGTCACCGAAACACCACCCGGGAGTCGCGGACGACGGAGCGCACCGCTCAGCGTCTCCGGCCGGCCGCCTTGCGGAGGCCTGCCTTCAACCGGCGTCCGACGAAGAGCGTCGGCACCGCGGTGGCGAAACCGATGCCGAGCGGCAGCCCTTGCTGCCACGCGGGCGCGCCGAGCGCGACCGGCTGGGCGTTCTGCTGCGGATTGTGGTCCGAGATCCCGCCCCAGCGGCTCGGCGGCAGCACGATGATGCGGGCCTTGCCGATGACGTCGTCGACCGGAACCGCGCCGTTGGGCCCGCCGCCGCCCTGATAACGCGAGTCGGCGGAGTTGTTGCGGTTGTCGCCCATCACCCAGAGCGCGCCCTGCGGGACCTTCACCGGGGCGAACGACTCCTGCACGCGGTGGTTGTCGTCTTCCCAGTGGATGTAGGGCTCGTCGAGGGCCTTGCCGTCCACGATCACCCGGTTGCGGTCGTCGCAGCACTGGACGGTCTGGCCGCCGGTGGCGATGACGCGCTTGACGAAGTCCCGCTCGTCCGGCGGCGCGAAGCCGACCAGCGAGCCGAGACCGCGCAGCGCGCGCACGACGATGTTGCTCGACTCCTGCGGCGCGATCTCGTTCTCGGTCCACGCGGGCGGGCCCTTGAACACGATCACGTCCCCCGGGGAGGGGTCGGTGAAGTCGTAGGTGACGCGGTCGACCAGAATCCGGTCGCCGGTGCAGCTCGGGCAGCCGTGCAGCGTGGACTCCATGGATCCCGACGGGATCATGTAGACCTTGGCGAGGAACGCCTGGATCAAGATCGTGAGCACCAGGGCGATCACGATCAGGATCGGCAGTTCCTTCCAGAACGACCGCTTTTTCGAGGACTTGCCCCGCCGGTGCGACCCCCGACGCCCGCCGGACCGTTCCTGGTCCTCCTCCGGGCGTTCGGGGCCGTCCTCATCGGCGTTCCGCGACACAGGTTCGACCACGTCGCCAGGCTACCGGTAACCGGCTCGTCACTCAGGAGGCGGAGGTGGTCTCGCGGTTCTCGCGGCGCTCCTTGATCTTGGCCTTCTTGCCGCGCAGCTCGCGCAGGTAGTACAGCTTCGCCCGGCGGACGTCGCCGCGCTTGAAGACCTCGACCTCGGCCAGGTTCGGCGAGTGCACCGGGAAGGTGCGCTCGACGCCCACGCCGAACGAAACCTTGCGCACGGTGAAGGTCTCCCGGATGCCGCCGCCCTGACGGCGGATCACGACGCCCTGGAAGACCTGGTTGCGCTCGCGGTTGCCCTCGATGACGCGGACGTGCACCTTGAGCGTGTCGCCGGGGCGGAAGTCCGGGATGTCGGAACGCAGTGACTGCGCGTCCAGCGCGTCCAGGGTGTTCATCGGTGGTCCGTCCTCGTATTCGTGTGGCTTACGTACAGCTCGAGCGCGCAGCGGATCACTGCGACTAGCCCGGGGCTGATGGCATTCACGGTTGACTGCACGGTTTTCGCTTCGGACAGTGGCCAAAGTTCAAACTGACGCGGCACGCCAACCAATCCATTATGGCAGAGGCCCCCGGAGACCTCGCACGGGGCCTATCCGGGCTGGTCGTCCAGCCCTTCGAGGACCTCGCGGTCCCGCTTGTCCAGGCTGCCCTCGGGCAGCCGGTCCAGGAGATCCGGCCGCCGCTGAGCGGTGCGTTCCAGCGCCTGGTCGCGCCGCCAGCGGTCGATCAGCGCGTGGTTGCCCGAGCGCAGCACCTCCGGCACCGCCAGGTCGCGCCACACTTCCGGACGGGTATAGCTGGGGCCTTCGAGCAGGCCGTCGGAGAACGAGTCCTCGGCGGCCGACCGCGCGTTGCCGAGCACGCCCGGCAGCAACCGGACCACGGCCTCGACGATCACCAGCACCGCGGCCTCGCCGCCGACCAGCACGTAGTCGCCGATCGAGACCTCGTCCACCGGCATCCGGCGGGCCGCGTCGTCGACGACCCGCTGGTCGATGCCCTCGTAGCGGCCGCAGGCGAACACCAGGTGCTTTTCCTCGGCGTAGGAATGCGCCAGCTCCTGGGTGAACGGCTTGCCCGCCGGGGTCGGGACCACGAGCCGGGTCCCCTCGCCGCACACGTCGTCCAGCGCCGGACCCCAGATCTGCGGCTTCATGACCATGCCGGGACCGCCGCCGTACGGCGCGTCGTCGACCGCGCGATGCACGTCGTGGGTCCAGTCGCGCAGGTCGTGCACGCCGACCTCGATGAGGCCGCGGTCGATCGCCCGGCCCAGCAGCGCCGCGCGCAGCGGGTCGAGGTACTCGGGGAAAATGGTGACGACGTCGATGCGCAAGCGGTTACCAGTTCCAGTACTCGGTGGCCTGGGCGTGCCACGGGCTCGGGACGTCCTGGTCGATCGCGAAGGCCATGCCCAGCCCCTTCGCGATCTTGATGCTGCGGTGCAGGGTCTTGCGGATCGGCGACCCGGCGGGCAGCCCGTTGTCGTCCGACCACGTCTCGGTCTGTGTGACGCAGGTGCGCGCCCCGAAACGGGCGTTCGAGCACGGAGCGGGCGCGCCCCACGTCTGCAGGTGCTCGAAGTGGACGACCTTGCCCGAGCTCTTCTCGGTGATCGTGCCGTGCGCGACGAGCCGGTAATCGGTGGACGGCACCGTCCAGCGCACGTAGTGCTGGCGGCCGCCGTCGGACGGGATAGGCGTGCAGGTGGAGCCGGTGCACGCGAGTTCTTCGGTGACCCGCTCCGTGTAGTACGTGCCGTTGCCGTCCCAGCCGTCGATCAGCACCCAGTCGCCGGAGCGGACGAAGTGCTCGGCGGTCGCGGGCGGCCACGTGACCGGGTCGCCCCAGGTGATCTGCGATTCGGTGGCCGACTGCGGCGACCACGCCCATTGGAACGCCTTCTCCCCCGGCGGCGCGTACTGTCCGGCGCTGCGCTGGAACATCATCGAGAAGTCGCCGTACACCGGCGAAGCGGCCTGCGCGGGCGGCGCGGCGAAAGCGGTGGCCAAAACGGCTGCGAAGACAGCCTTCGTCCAGAACTTCACGAACTCCCCCTCAGTCAGCGTCGAGGAGGCCTTCGGGCGGATCGAGCACGACCCGGCCCTCCGCGACGTCCACCACCGGAACGATGGCGCGGACGAAAGGTACCAAGACCGAGCGTCCGTCATGATCGAGTTCGAGCAATTCCCCGGCCGGCGAGTGGACCACCTCGACGACCTTGCCCACGGCCGTCCCGTCGGCGAGTTCGGCGCGAAGCCCGGCCAGCTCGTGGTCGTAGAACTCGTCCGGGTCGCCGGTGGGCGGGAGCGTTTCGGTGTCCGCCAGCAGCAGGGCGCCGCGCAGGGTTTCCGCGACGTCGCGCGTGAGCACTTCCTCGAAACGCACCAGCAGCCGCCCGCTGTGTTCGCGGGCGGCTGCGATGGTGAGTTCTCTCGTGCTGCCGTCGCGCAGCTTCGTCGTGACGACCGCACCGATCGCGAACCGCTCCTGCGGCGAATCCGTGCGCACGTCGACCGCGAGCTCGCCGCGGATGCCGTGCGCCTTCGCGATACGGCCGACTACGACGTCCATACCTGACCGTTTCCGAGAATCTCAGGTCAGCGATCGGTGTCGACGACGTCCACGCGGACGCCTCGGCCGCCGATGCCGCCCATCACGGTGCGCAGAGCGGTCGCGGTGCGCCCGCCCCGGCCGATCACCTTGCCGAGATCGTCGGGGTGGACGTGCACCTCGAGCGTGCGGCCACGACGCGTGGTCAGCAGCTCGACCCGGACCTCGTCCGGGTTGTCGACGATCCCGCGCACCAGGTGCTCGAGGGAGTCGGCGAGGAAGCTCACTCGGACTTCTCGCCCTCGGCAGCCTCGGCCTTGTCGGCTTCGGCCTTCTTCGGGGCCGACTTCTTCTTCGGCGTGACGGCCTCGGTGGAGGGCTCCTCGCCCGCCGCGGCCAGCGCCGCGTTGAACAGGTCCTGCTTGGACGGCTTCGGCTCGGCCACCTTCAGGGTGCCCTCGGCTCCCGGCAGGCCCTTGAACTTCTGCCAGTCGCCGGTGATCTCGAGGATGCGCTGGACCGGCTCGGTCGGCTGCGCGCCGACGCCCAGCCAGTACTGCGCCCGCTCGGTGTCGACCTCGATGAAGCTCGGCTCTTCCTTGGGGTGGTACTTGCCGATCGTCTCGATGGCCTTGCCGTCCCGGCGGGTGCGCGCGTCGGCGATGATGATGCGGTAGTACGGCGCACGGATCTTGCCGAGGCGCTGCAGCTTGATCTTGACGGCCACGGGTGTGGGTACTCCTCAGTGCTGTGTGGTGCAGGGCGCGCGCGAAACCCGTGGGGACAGGCTCGCGACGCCCGGAGGTCAGGAGCTTCCACACGGCGAGAGGGTCCGGCGGAAGCGGGCAAGCGAACATTCTGCCAGATGCCGTCGTTGTGCCTGCGCAGGGGCCTCAGAAGGACGCGAGGCCGAGCGCGCCGAGCAGGATCGCGACGGCGGGCAGGAAGTTGTTGACCGCGTGCGCGACGATGCTGCCCGCCAGCCGTCCGGTGGACAGCCGGGCCAGCCCGATCGGGATGGAGATCACCAGCAGCAGCGTGGTGCGCAGCGGTTCCAGGTGGCTGGCCGCGAAGACCGCGGTGGACAGCAGGAACGCGGCGACCCGGCCCCAGCGCTCGCTGCGCCACTGCAGCCGCTCGACCGCGCCCCAGAGCAGGCCGCGGTAGATGATCTCCTCGCAGATCGGCCCGAGCAGCCAGAGGTAGCCGAACATCACCGCGGCGGCGGGCACGGACATCTTGCGGTCGTCGACCAGCGCGCTGATCGCCGACGTCGCGTCCGCCGTGCCGACCAGCTGGGTCCACACGTAGGCGCTCAGCGAGGTGAGCACGAGGCCGAGCATGCCGAATTTGAGCCCGGTCCAGACGTCCGCCCAGCGCCATTCGAGCCGCAGGTCGAGCTTCGGGCCGTTGCCGCGCACGACGGTGATCAGCACCGCGACGCCCGCGGCGATCATGGTGGGCAGCATCGTGCCGAGCAGCACCGTGCCGATCGGGAGCGGCTTGCCCGGAGCCGTGGGGCCGGCGAGCGCGCCGATGAACGCGGCCGACGCCAGCAGCACCGCCTCGACCAGCAGGAACGCCCCGAATCCCCAGCGATGCGCCGGGAACGCGGTCGGTTCGGCCACCAAGTCCTCCGGGGAGAGCGCGCGGGAGAAAGGTTCACGGGGCTGTGATGTGGTCACGCCCGCCTCCCCGTGCTCGCTCTGCTCACCGGTCGAGCCTAGCGGCCGAAATGGTTTCGCACAGTACTCGGCCGGTCACCGGTTTCCCTCAATGCCCGGTGAAGAGAAGGACGGCGGGCGGCAGGTTGTTCGCCGCGTGCGCGAGCACGCTCGCCGAGGTCCGGCCGGAAAAATGCCGCGCCAGCCCGAGGACGAGGCCCTGGCCGAACAGCGCGATCGTGCGCGTGGTCTCGCCGTGCAGCAGCGCGAACACCAACGAGGTGAGCACGAGCACCACCCACGGCGGGATCCGGTAGTGCAGCAGGGCGTTCCACAGCGCCCCGCGCAGCAGCAGTTCCTCGGTGAGCGGGACGGCGACCACCAGCACCAGAGCGGTCGCGATCAGCCAGACCGGGCTGCCGCCGGACACGTCGGGCAGGTCGGTGAGCGGGCTGTCGGACACCTCGTCGCCGCCGAAGACCGCGATTTCGGCGGCGTTCAGCACGAAGCCGACGACGAGCGCGAGCAGGCCGCAGGCAAGGCCGATGCGGAGGTCGCGGCCCCGGGTGCGGAGCCCGAAGTCGCGTTCGAGGCCGGAGCCGTACCGCAGCGAGGCGGTCGCCGGGCCGAGGCCGAGGACCAGGTTCGGCAGGAACGCCAGCAGGAGCAACGGTCCCGCGTACGCCTCGACCGGGTCGTCGTCGCCGACGTGCCGGTTGAACGCGGCCGCGGTGAGGAGGGTGACGAGGTAGTAGCCGGCTACTCCGAAGAAGAACGCGGCGAAAGCCCAATGGGCGCCCAGGATTCGCTTTCCCCCACCGTCTTCGGCCACGGGTTCACGCTATGTGGCTGGGGTGTGGCGCATCGAGGCGGGGTCGTCTCGTGTTCGCTCGCGGGGAGTTTCGCGGTAGGGGCGGGTGCGGATGTCGTGAGGGGAACCCTGAGGGAATCTGATTCTCTCAGGGTGGCCCTCACGGACGTCAACTGGAGCGAGGAAGCAAGGCGGCCCGGTCGACGCTGCGCATCCGCCGTACCGACGCCGCGCGCCGCTACTGAGAAAAACCCCAACGTGGCATTGGGTGCATGCGACGCACCGAATGCCACATTGGGTGCGTCAGATGCACCCAATGTGGCATTGGGGTGGTCAGTGGAAGACCGTGCCGCCCAAGACGATGTGAGTCGGGTGGTGCAGGGCGGCCAGGTCGACGCGCGGGTCGTCGGCGTAAACGATCAGGTCCGCTGGGGCGCCGTGTTCGATGCCGGGGTGGCCCAGCCATTCGCGCGCCTCCCAGGAAGCGCTCGCGAGAGCCTGCGTACGCGACATGCCCGCGCGGTGGAGCGCTTCGACTTCGTCGGCGATACGGCCGTGCGCGACCATGCCGCCCGCGTCTGTTCCCGCGAAGACGCGTACGCCCGCTTCGACCGCTGAGGACACCATCTCGCCCACACCGGCGTGCAGTGCGCGCATATGGGCCGCGTACGTCGGGTACTTGCCAGCCTTGTCCGCGATGCCCGGGAAGTTCTCGATGTTGATGAGCGTGGGCACCAAGGCGACGTCGCGGCGCGCGAGTTCGGCGAGCTGGTCTGGCGACAACGCGGTGCCGTGCTCGAGACAGTCGATGCCCGCACCGATCAAGCCTGGCAGCGCTGCTTCGCCGAAGACGTGCGCCGTGACGCGTGCGCCGAGATCGTGGGCAATACCGATGGCTTCAGCCAGCACGTCGTCCGGCCAGAGCGGCGCGAGGTCGCCTTGGCCGCGGTCGATCCAGTCGCCGACGAGCTTGACCCAGCCGTCGCCGTCGCGGGCCTGTTCGGCGACTGCTTCGGGCAGCAGGGCCGGGTCGTCCAACTCGATCGCGAAGCCGGGGATGTACCGCTTCGGCAGCGCCAGGTGGCGTCCGCAGCGGATGATCGTGGGCAGGTCGGCGCGGGATTGCAGCGGGCGGACGTCCAGCGGGAGGCCGCAGTCGCGGATCAGCAGGGTGCCCGCGTCGCGGTCGGTCGCGGCCTGGTCCGCCGCCTCCTCCACCGACAGTCCGCCGCTCGGGCCGAGGCCCGGGTGGCAGTGCGCGTCGACGAGCCCGGGGACCACGAATCCGCCGGTGGACAGCGTTTCCGCGCCGGGTACCGGCTCGAAGGACAGCTTTCCGTCCTGGATCCACAGGTCACGCGGTTCGCCGTCGGGCAGGACGGTTCCGTGCAGGTGCAGCGGGCTCAATTGTTCTTCGGGTCCTTCGGCAGCTTGAACTTGGACGGGTCGAAGCCGGGCACGTCGTTCATGCCGCCGAGCTGCGACAGGTCCGGCATCCCGCCGGGCATCCCGCCGCCGGGGGGCAGCATCGGCATGCCGCCGGGCATCCCGCCGCGCATCCTCGGCTGCGTGGGGCCTTTCTTGCCCTTCTTCCCCTTCTTGCCCTTGCGGTTCTTGCTCCCGCCGCCTCCGCCGCCGAAGCCGAACCGGCCCGCCATCTGCGCCATCATCTTGCGCGCCTCGAAGAAGCGGTTGACCAGGTCGTTGACCTCGCGGACGGTCACGCCGGAGCCGTTCGCGATGCGCAGCCTGCGCGAGCCGTTGATGATCTTCGGGTCGGCGCGCTCGGCGGGCGTCATGCCGCGGATGATCGCCTGGAGCCGGTCGAGCTGCTTGTCGTCGACCGCGGCGAGCTGGTCTTTCATCTGGCCCGCGCCGGGCAGCATGCCGAGCAGGTTGCCGATCGGGCCCATCTTGCGCACCGCGAGCATCTGCTCGAGAAAGTCCTCCAGCGTGAGCTGCCCGCTGGTGAGCTTCTGCGCGGCCTGTTCGGCCTGCTCCTGGTCGAAGTGCTGTTCGGCCTGCTCGATCAGGGTCAGCACGTCGCCCATGCCCAGGATGCGCGAGGCCATCCGGTCCGGGTGGAACGTGTCGAAGTCTTCGAGCTTCTCGCCGTTGGACGCGAAGAGGATCGGCTGGCCGGTGACCTCGCGGACGGACAGCGCGGCGCCACCTCGGGCGTCGCCGTCGAGCTTCGTGAGCACCACGCCGGTGAAGCCGACGCCGTCGCGGAACGCTTCGGCCGTGGTGACCGCGTCCTGACCGATCATGGCGTCGACCACGAACAGGACCTCGTCCGGCTGCACGGCCTCGCGGATGTCCGCGGCCTGCTTCATCAGCTCTTCGTCGACACCGAGACGACCGGCGGTGTCGACCACGACGATGTCGTGCTGCGCGTGCTTGGCCTCTTCGATCGCCCGGCGGGCGACGTCGACCGGGTCGCCGACGCCGTTGCCCGGCTCCGGCGCGAACGTGACGACACCGGCGCGCTCGCCGACGACCTGCAGCTGGGTGACCGCGTTCGGCCGCTGGAGGTCACAGGCGACCAGCATCGGCGCGTGGCCCTGCTTCTTCAGCCACATCGCCAGCTTGCCGGCCAGCGTCGTCTTGCCAGCGCCCTGGAGACCCGCGAGCATGATCACCGACGGCGGGTTCTTCGCCAGGTTCAGCCGCCGCGTCTCGCCGCCGAGGATGCCGACGAGCTCCTCGTTGACGATCTTCACGACCTGCTGCGCAGGGTTCAGCGCCTGGGAGACCTCGGCGCCCTTCGCGCGGTCCTTGATCTTCGCGATGAACGCCTTGACCACCGGGAGCGCGACGTCCGCTTCCAGCAGCGCGATGCGGATCTCGCGCGCGGTGGCGTCGATGTCGGCGTCGGACAGCCGGCCCTTGCGCGAGAGCGACTGCAGGGCCGAGGTGAGCCGATCGGAGAGGGTGTCGAACACGGGGGTGCACGCTCCAGCTGGGTCGAAAGTTCGCGTGCCGGGCGGTGCTCGGCACCCCCGGCATCTTCCGAGGGTAGCCGCCCCGGCCACCCGGCCTTCACGGGTACGGGAAGGGTACTACGCATGCGCGTACTAATTGACCACACGACAACAGCTCAACCACGCGAAAACCGGTCGACCAGCGTCCGAAATCAAGTAAACATAGGCGTATGACATCAGCTACGGCCCGGCGTCCGACGCTCGCCGAACCGGCAGGGGACGAGGACGACCAGGTCCCGTTCCGCCGCATCGCGGGCCTGTTCCGGCCGCACCGGCGGGCGCTGGCCGGGCTGTGCGCGCTGCTGGTCGTGCAGGCCGGGCTGGGCGTCACCTCGCCGTTCCTGCTGCGCGAGATGCTGGACGACGCGCTGCCGCACCGCGACGCCCTCCTGGTCAGCCTGCTGGCGGCCGGGATGATCGCCGCCGCGCTCGGGTCCGGCGCACTGAGCGTGCGGACCACCGGCCTGTCCAACACCATCGGCCAGCGGGTGATGAACGAGCTGCGGGTCGCGGTGTACAGCCATCTGCAGCGGATGTCGCTGGGCTTCTACACCCGGACCAAGACCGGCGAGGTGCTGTCACGGGTGTTCAACGACATCGGCGGCGTGGACAACGTCGTCACCGGGACCGCCGCGTCGATCGTGCAGAACGGCACGACAGCGCTGGCGATCGCGGTGGCGATCCTGGTGATGGACTGGCAACTGGCGCTGTTGTCGCTGGTCGTCGTGCCGTTGTTCCTGCTGTTCACGCTGCGCCTTGGCGGCAAGCAGCGGAAGCTCGCCCGCGGCCGGACCCGGCGGATGGCGCGGCTGACCACGATCGTCGAAGAATCGCTGTCGGTCACCGGCGTGCTGCTGGCCAAGACGATGGGCAACGCGAAGCTGATGCGCGACCGGTTCGCCGAGGAATCACGCGAGGTCGCGTCTCTGGAACGCAGTGCAGCGCTGGCCGGGCGGTGGCAGCGGGCGGCGCGGTCGATGAGCCTGACGATCATCCCGGCGCTGGTCTACTGGGCGGCCGGACTGGAACTCGCCGGGGGCGCGGCGCCGATCTCGCTGGGCACGGTCGTCGCGTTCACCAGCATGTTGAACCGGCTGCTCGCGCCTGCGACGGCGATGCAGACGGTGGGCCAGAACGTCTCGTCGGCGAAGGCGTTGTTCGGGCGGATCTTCGAGGTGCTCGATCTGCCGGTGGAGATCGACGACCGGCCGGGCGCACGGACACTGCACCCGAGCGGCGGGGCGGTCTCGATGCGCGGAGTCTCTTTCCGCTACGACGACGAGGGGCCGTGGACGTTGCGCGATATCGACCTCGACGTGCCTGCGGGGACGACGACGGCGTTGGTCGGGTCGACGGGTTCGGGGAAGACGACGCTCGCATACCTGGTCGCCCGGTTGTACGAGGTGACCGAGGGAAAGGTGTGCGTGGACGGGACGGATGTCCGGGATGTCACGCTCGCGTCGCTGGCCGCCGGGGTCGGGCTGGTGTCGCAGGAGACGTATCTGTTCCACGCGTCGGTGCGGGAGAACCTGCGGTTCGCGAAGCCGGACGCCACCGACGAGGAGCTGGAGAACGCCGCGAAGGCCGCGCACATCCACGACACGCTGGCCGCGCTGCCGGAGGGATACGACACCGTCGTCGGGGAACGCGGCTACCGGTTTTCCGGCGGGGAGAAGCAGCGGATGGCGATCGCGCGGATCCTGCTGCGCAATCCGCCGGTGCTGATCCTGGACGAGGCGACGAGCTCGCTGGACAATCGCACGGAACGCGCGGTGCAGGCGGAACTGGACCGGCTCGCCGCGGGCCGCACGACGATCGCGATCGCGCACCGGCTGTCCACTGTGAAGCACGCGGACCAGATCGCGGTGCTGGACGCCGGACGGATCGTCGAACGGGGGACGCACGCGGAACTCCTCGCCTCCGGCGGCCGGTATGCCGCGCTGGTGCGGGGAGAAACCGCCTAATGTGGCCGCATGGAGACCGAACCCGACGCGCACCGGGCCGACGAGCTGGCGACGCTGGCCCGGACGGTGCGCGAGGGCGTCGGGCGGCTGAACTGGCGGATGCGCTCCGAGGCGGGCTCGCCCGCCCCGGGACCGGCCGTGCTGGCGGTGCTGTCGCGGCTGTACCGCGGCGGCACGCACACGCCGGGCGAGCTGGCCGAGGCCGAGCGGATCCATCCGCAGTCGCTGACGCGGATCCTGGCCTCGCTGGCCGAACGCGAGTGGATCACGCGCACCCCGGACCCGGCGGACGGGCGGCGGTCGCTGATCGAGATCACCCCGGCCGGGCTGCGGGAACTGCGCACCTACTCGGTCGCGCGGGAGAACTGGCTGGCCGCGGCCGTCGAACGGACGCTGAGCCCCACCGAGCAGGAGCTGCTCCGGCTCGCGGCCGGGCTGCTGACGCGGATCGCGGATTCCTGAGGCCCGGGAGTTCCGGGGCGGCCGCTCCCCACGGCCGTCCCCGGAACCGTGGCGGAAGAGCTCACCTCCCCAGGAGGCCTTCCGCCGCGGGCACGCGGAGCGGTTCCCCCTCGGCCGCCCGGCGTTGGGGAGAAGTCTGCCGTCCGGGAGCGGGCGCGCGGCAGCGTGAAGTCCCCCAATCCGGACTGAGTAGGACTACTCAAACGCGGGTGTCGGGTCCCGCGGAGTCGCTCGCGAACTCGAAGAGCGGTTCGGCGTCGGCGAGTTCCTCGGCGGAACAGCTGACCGCGCAGGCGGCGGCTTGCAGGACCTCGGTGAGGACCTCGACCTCGGACGGCGAGACCGTGGCGAGCGCGGGATTGCGGACGTCCATGCGCCCGGCGAGACCGGCCAGGGCGTGGGACAGCGCGTGCTGGCCCGCGACCAGCTGGGTGACCACCTCGGAGAGTTCGCCGAGGGTGGCGGCGGATCCGTCGCCGCGGAGCAGGGCGGAGAGCTCCTCGGCGCAGGTGCGGAGGTGCCCGGCCACGACTGTCGGGGGCAGCGAAAGCTCCGGCAGGTTCTCGTGCCCTCGCATCCCGTTCACCTCGCCCCGTTGCCCGGACCTGCCATCCTGCCATCGGAACCGGGGTCGGCGCCGCCGACACCCCGGACGGGTGAGCCCGGATGGCGCAATGCGGCCGGGTCTGCCCTGGTCATTCGTCCGTGAAGGACTCCTTGACGGAATCTGATTCCCTCAAGGAGTCCTTCACGGACGGTCAGGAAACGGCGGCCAGGACGGCGTCGGTGATCGCGGTGCGCCACGACGGGGTGACGTGGCCGGAGCGCGGCGAGAGGGCGAACGAGTCGACGACGGCGCCGCCCAGGGTCGCGGCTTTCGCCCAGTGGACGTCGGCCTCCGCGCGGCGCAGGGCGCTCGCCACGCGGAACAGCAGGCCGATCCGGTCGGCGGCGCGCAGTTCCAGCACGACGGCGTCGGGACCGCTCGTTTCGTCGTCGAACCAGCGCACCACCGGCTTGACCACGACCGGCGACGCGGTCGCGTAGTCGCGTTCCTTCGCCGCCAGCCGCTGGGTGAGCGGCATCGTCCCGGCGACCGCGCGGGCGAACTGTTCCCGCAGCAGTGCGGGATCCGGCAGCGACCCGAACTTCGGCGACGCGGTGAACACGCCCGCCCGGCCGTAATGCTCGCGCAGGACCGCCGAGTGGACCTCCAGGGAGTTCAGCGCCAGCACCCCGGCCGCGGGAGCGAGCAGTTCGCGGTCCGCGGGGACGGCCAGGAGCACCGTGACGACCTTGCCGTGCGCGGAGATCCGGATTTGGCCGACGCCGGTCCGGGTGGCTTCGGCGACGAGCTCGCGTTGGTCGTCGTCCAAGGGCTCCGGCGGCGTGAAACCCTTGCCGTGCACGGCTTCCTCGCAGCCGCTGACCAGCTCGGCGAGCAGGCGGTCCTTCCAGTCGGTCCAGACGCCGGGTCCGGTGGCCAGCGAATCGGCGCGGGTGAGGGCGTGCAGGAGTTCCAGCAGGACGACGTCGCGGTCCAGGGTTTTCACCACGCGCGAGATGGTCGCGGGGTCGCCGATGTCGCGTCTGGTCGCGGTGTGCGGCAGCAGCAGGTGGTGGCGGACCATCGCGGAGACCGTCGCGACGTCCGCGGGCGGCAGGCCCAGGCGTTGCGCTACCGAGGCGGAGATCTTCGCGCCCAGCTCGGAGTGGTCGGCGTCGCGGCCCTTGCCGATGTCGTGCAGCAGCGCGCCGATCAGCAGCAGGTCCGGCCGCGACACGGTGGTGGTCAGTTTCGCTGCTTCGACGCACGCCTGGACGAGGTGCCGGTCGACGGTCCATTGGTGCACTGGCGACCGCGGCGGCAGGTCGCGCACGGCGCCCCATTCCGGGAACAGCCGGGCCCACAAGCCGGTGCGATCGAGGGCTTCGACCGCGTCGACCAGTCCCTCCCCCGCGCCCAGCAGTTCGACGAGGGCGTTGCGGGCGTCGTCCGGCCACGGTTCGCGCAGCTCGGGGGCGGACTCCGCGAGGGTACGCAAAGTGCCTGGTGAGATGGGTTTTCCGGTCCGAGCCGAGGCCGCTGCGGCGCGGAGCAGAAGCGCGGGGTCCCGGGCGGGAAGTGCGTCTCGGGCCAGCGCGACCTCGTCGCCGTGCAGTACGACACCCTCGGCCAGCGGGCGGCGAACCGGGCGTCGGCCGAAGAGTGGACGCGGCTGCTCCACAGTGGACCGAAGAGCGACATCGACGGCGTACGCGATGGTTCGGCCCGCGCCGGAAAGCTTGCGCGCCAAGGCGAATCGGTCGCCCAGCTCCAGTTCGTGCGCTACGACGTCGGCGTCGGCCGCGCTGAGGATGTCTCGTTCGCGACGTGCTTCGCGGCGGAGTTCGGTGCGGACGTCGAGCAGGAGTTGCTTGGCTGCCAACAGTTCTTCGCCCGGTCGCGCGGTGAGCTGTCCGGCCGCGAGGGCTTCCAGCACGCCGAAGTCGCGAAGACCGCCACGGCCGTGTTTCAAGTCCGGCTCGGCGGATTGGGCGATCTCCCCGCTGCGCCGCCATCGTCCGTGGACGGATTCAGCCAGCTCCGGCAAGCGTTTGCGGGCGGTGCGCCGCCACTGGTCGCGGGCGGCGGACGCGAGGCGTCCGGTGAGGCCCGGGTCGCCGGCCAGGTGCCGGGCGTCGAGCAGACCGAGCGCGGTACGCAGGTCCTCCGCGGCGACTTTCAGCGCCTCGCCGGGCGTGCGGACCGAATGGTCGAGGCCGACCCGCGCGTCCCACAGTGGGTACCACAGCGCGTCCGCGATCTCCCCGACCTGGTTGTTTCCGTTGTGCAGCAACACCAAATCGAGATCGGAGCACGGCACCAGCTCACGCCGCCCCAACCCCCCTACGGCGACCAGCGCGACACCTGGGTCCGCGGTGTCGACGCCGGCCGCCGTCGCTCCTTTCCCGAGCCAGAACTCGTAGAGATCGACCAGGGAGTTCCGCAGCGCGGGAGCTCCGTGCCGTCCTTCGAGCAGCAGCGCAGTGGCTCGGGCGAGTTCGCCCCCGTCGGTCATCGGCTACAGCGCGTCCGTGCCGCGTTCGCCGGTGCGGACCCGGATGACCGTCTCCACCGGCGTCACCCAGACCTTCCCGTCGCCGATCTTCCCGGTGTGCGCGGCGGTGGTGACCGCGTCGAGGACCTTCTCGACCACGACGTCGTCCACCACGACCTCGATCTTCAGCTTGGCCACGAAATCCACCGAGTACTCGGCCCCCCGGTAGACCTCGGTGTGGCCCTTCTGCCTGCCGTAGCCCTGGACCTCGCTCACCGTCATCCCGAGCACGCCCAGCTGCTCCAGCGAGGAGCGGACGTCGTCGAGCGTGAACGGCTTGACGATCGCGGTGATGAGCTTCATGCCTTGGTCTCCTCGAGTTTCGTGACGGGCTTGGCCGGGAACGTCGCCGAGTGGCCGAGGCCGCCCATGCCGGTGAAGTCGTAGGCGCTCTCCGCGTGCTGGCCCTCGTCGATGCCGCTGACCTCGTGTTCGGTGCTGACGCGGAATCCGCCCGCCTTCTTGATCGCGAAGCCGATGATCAAGGTCATGATGAACGAGTAGCCCAGTACCGCAAGCGCGGCGACCGCCTGGATGCCCAGCTGCTTGAAGCCGCCGCCGTAGAACAGGCCGTCCGCGCCCGCCGGGTTCACGCTCTTGGTGGCGAAGAACCCGATCAGCACGGTGCCGACGAGACCGCCGACGAGGTGCACGCCGACGACGTCGAGGGAGTCGTCGAAGCCGAAGCGGAACTTCAGCGAGATGGCGAGCGCGCACAGCACCCCGGCGATCACGCCGATCGCGATCGAGCCGAGCGGGCTCACGAAACCGCAGGCGGGGGTGATCGCGACCAGGCCGGCGACCGCGCCGGACGCCGCGCCGAGCGTGGTCGGCTTGCCGAACTTCAGCTGTTCCACGACGAGCCAGCCGAGCACCGCGGCCGCGGTCGCGACGGTGGTGTTGGTGAACGCGACGCCCGCGAGGTCGTTGGCGCCGAGCGCGGAACCGGCGTTGAAGCCGTACCAGCCGAACCACAGCAGCGACGCGCCGAGCAGGACGAACGGGACGTTGTGCGGACGGCCGGTGTCCTTCGGCCAGCCCTTGCGCTTGCCGAGCACCAGCGCGAGGGCGAGACCCGCGGCGCCCGCGTTGATGTGCACCGCCGTGCCGCCCGCGAAGTCGAGCGCCTTGAGCTGGTTGGCGATCCAGCCGCCCACCGAATCCTTGCCGGTGAATCCGTCGAACGAGAACACCCAGTGCGCGACCGGGAAGTACACGACAATGACCCAGATCGTCACGAAAAGCGTCCAGCCCCAGAACTTCGCGCGATCCGCGATGGCTCCGGAAATGAGCGCCGGGGTGATGATCGCGAACATCAGCTGGAACATGCAGAAAGCGAGCAGCGGCAACGCGTCCGGGCCGGGCCACGGGACGGCGGGCGGGCCCGCGCTGGCGAGGCCGACGAGCTTGCCGAACGCGTCCGTCAGGCCGGCGTAGTCGAAGTTCCCGACCAGGCCGCCGAAAGCGTCGTCGCCGAAGGACAGCGAGAACCCGAAGAGCACCCACAGCACCCCGACTATCGCGAGTGCGATGAAGTTCATCATCAACATGTTCAAAACGCTCTTCGCGCGGACCATGCCGCCGTAAAAGAACGCGAGGCCTGGGGTCATGAGCATGACCAGCGCGGCGCTGATCAGCACCCAGGCGGTGTCTCCGGCGTTCAGCACAATCGTCCTCCCGTGCCGTGGGCAACTGCAGAGGAAGTGTTGGCCGCGGGTGTTTCACCAGGCTTCGGTTCACGTTTCCCTCGCGTGAACTCCGGCACGTGGGTTGTTACGGGGACGTTTCCGGGGAGCCGGGGTGAAATGTCCGGTCAGGCAACCTCATGGTCGAATAGCGCCATGTCTTTGCCTGATCGGGTGATCGAAGCGCTGCGCTGTTCGGTGTGCGCGGAACCGGTCTCGCTGACCGGCCGGACGCTGCGCTGCGAGCGGCGGCATTCGTTCGATCTGGCCCGGCAGGGTTACGTCAATCTTCTCCACGCGCGCATCCCGGCCGGCACGGCCGACACCGCGCCGATGGTGGACGCGCGGGCGGCGTTTTTGTCCTCCGGGGCGTACGCACCGCTCGCCGAGGCGGTCGCTGAGGTTGGTTCTGCTCCTGGATTGATCATCGACGCCGGAGCCGGGCCGGGCTATTACCTCTCGCGAGTACTGGACGCCGCGCCGGACGCGGTCGGGCTCGCACTGGACGTGTCGGCGATCGCGCTGCGACGGGCCGCGCGGGCGCATCCGAGGCTGGGTGCGGCGGTGTGGAACCTGTGGGAACCGTGGCCGGTGGGCGACGGGGTGGCTTCGGTGGTGTTGGACGTGTTCTCGCCGCGGAACGCCGCGGAGTTCCACCGGGTGCTGGAGCCGGGCGGGAAGCTGGTGGTGGCGTCGCCGTTGCCGGGGCATCTCGCGGAACTGGGCGATCTAGTGCTCGCGGTGGACGCGCGTAAGGAAGAACGGCTCGAGGCCGCGCTGGACGGGTTGTTCGAGCGGGAGTCCGGGGTGGAGGTGGTCCGGACGCAGGAGTTCAGCGCGGCGCAGGTGCGGGATGTGGTGGCGATGGGGCCCGCGGGCTTCCATCTGGACCGGGACGGACGGCGGGAGCGCCTCGAAGCGGCGGCTGGACGGGACGTGACGCTGGCGGTTTCGGTGAGCACTTGGCGGAAGAGGGACGACGGGCCGTGAGCCGGGTGCGAGTGGCCGGGTTGAGCGACGTCGAGGCGATCTGCCGTTTCGGCGAGATGCACATCCCACCGCACTACGCCCCGCTCATCGGCGAAGCGGCAGCCCAGCGCCAAGTCCGCCGGTGGTGGAACGAAGCGCATATCGGCGCCGCCGTGACCGACGGGCGCGTGGTCGTCGCCGAAACCGAGGGGCGCATCGTCGGCGTCGGACAGCGCGGACCGGACCATGTCGTCTACAAGCTCTACCTGGATCCGGAACACCGCGGCCACGGATTGGGCCCACAACTGCTCGACGCCCTCGCCAGCCACCTGCCAGAAGGCGTCGACCGGCTGCGCATCGAGCACTTCGCCGCCAACGAGCGGGCCGCGGCGTTCTACGAGCGGGAAGGATTCGCGGTCGAGCGGGTCGAGCCGGACCCCGCTGGCGATCCGGCGCTCGCCGTGGTCTGGCGCGCCCGCCCGATCACTCTCCGGGAGGAATGGCCGCCACCGCCGCCGCTGGGTTAGCGTGGCCGTCGATGAGCGAACGTACCTGGGGCTTCCGCACCCGCGCCCTGCACGCCGGCGGCACTCCCGACCCTGCTACCGGGGCTCGTGCGGTGCCGATTTACCAGACGACCAGCTTCGTGTTCGAGGACGCGGCCGACGCGGCCAATCTGTTCGCGCTGCAGAAGTACGGGAACGTCTACAGCCGGATCGGCAACCCGACCGTCGCCGCGTTCGAGGAGCGCATCGCGAGTCTCGAAGGGGCCATCGGCGGGGTCGCGACGGCCAGTGGGCAGGCGGCGGAGTTCCTCACCTTCTCGGCGCTGGCGGAGGCGGGCGACCACATCGTGTCCGCCGCCGGGCTGTACGGCGGGACGGTCACGCAGCTCACCGGGACGCTCGCGCGGTTCGGCGTCGAGACGACGTTCGTGCACGGTGACACCGAGGACTACGCCAAAGCGGTGACCGACCGCACGAAGCTGATCTACACCGAGGTGATCGGCAACCCGAGCGGCGCGATCGCGGACCTCGCCGGGCTGGCCGATCTCGCGCAGTCGCACGGCATCCCGCTCGTGGTCGACGCGACGCTCGCCACTCCGTATCTCTGCCGCCCGATCGAGCACGGCGCGGACATCGTCCTGCACTCGGCCACGAAGTTCCTCGGCGGGCACGGCACGACGCTCGGCGGGGTCGTCGTCGAGGCCGGGACTTTCAACTGGGGCAACGGAAAGTTCCCCCGGATGACCGAGACCGTCGACAGTTACGGCGGGCTCAAGTACTGGGAGAACTTCGGCGAGTACGCGTTCTGCACGCGGCTGCGCGCGGAGCAACTGCGCGACATCGGCGCGGTGCTGTCGCCGCATTCCGCGTTTTTGCTGCTGCAGGGCGTGGAAACGCTGCCGCAGCGGATGGACGCGCACGTCGTCAACGCGCGGGCGATCGCGGAGTACCTGAACGCGGACCCGCGGGTCGCGTGGGTGTCTTACGCGGGGTTGCCCGATCACCCGGATCACGAGCGGGCGGCGCGGTATCTGCCGCAGGGGCCGGGCGCGGTGTTTTCGTTCGGGGTCAAGGGCGGACGCGCGGCGGGCGAGAAGTTCGTGGAGTCGGTGGAACTGTTGTCGCACTTGGCGAACGTCGGCGACGCGCGGACGTTGGTGATCCACCCGGCCTCGACGACGCACGCGCAGCTGTCCGAGGACCAGCTCGCCGCGGCGGGCGTCGGCGCGGACCTGATCCGGCTGTCGGTCGGGCTGGAGGACGTCGAGGATCTGCTGTGGGACCTCGACCAGGCTCTCGACAAGGCGGTGAACGCGTGAGCTACGACGTCGGAGCGGTCGAACGGCGGCGTCTTCTCGGGCGCACGAAATCGGTGACGGTCGTGGGCGCGTCGGCGAACCCGGCGCGGCCGAGCTACTTCGTGGCGACGTATCTGCTGTCTTCGACGCGGTACGAGGTCAACTTCGTGAACCCGCGGCTCGACACGTTGCTGGGGCGGCCGGTGTATCCGTCGCTGGCGGACGTGCCGGGCGAACTGGATCTGGTGAGCGTGTTCCGCAAGCACGACGACCTCCCCGGGGTCGCCGAGGAGGTCATCGAGGCCGGCGCGCGGACGTTGTGGCTCCAGCTCGGCCTGTGGCACGAACCGGTGGCGGACCGCGCCCGCGAAGCCGGGCTGGACGTGGTGATGAACCGCTGCGTGAAGATCGAGCACGCGCGGTTCGCGGGCGGGCTGCATCTCGCGGGGTTCAACACCGGGGTGATCAGCTCGCGGCGGCAAACCGCGCCCTGAACCGGCTAAGTTCGGCGAGGTGAACCCGAACTGCCCGCACGGCTGGCCGCGGCCGGAAACCGAGATGACCTGCCTGGACGACCGGGAAGTCGTGTTCCGCGGCGACCAGGTCTCGGTGCGGTTCGGCGAAGCCGCGGCCTCGCCCGGTTCCTCGACGGGCTCGACTTCCGCGGCTGGGAAGGCGAGCGACGCTGGGTCAACGCCGACCGCGACCTGATCGTCTCCGCGACCCACCACTCCGGCGGCCGCGTCGAACTGGCCTGGACGCTGCGGCCGTGGCGGCATTCCGTCTACGGCGAATGGGAAGCCACCGTCACGACCACGATGGAGGCGGGCGCGGAGAAGGACGACCTGGCCGCGCAGCTGCACGATTTCCTTACCGCCGAAGGGTTTCCGGTCGAATACAGCGACGCCGAGTTCAGCTGACCGTCGCCACCAGGAACTCCTCCCCCGACGTCTTCAGCCCGTCCGACCGACCGGACAGATACCGCTTGTTCAGCTCAGCCGCGCTGACATGCCGGACGTCCTGGAAACCGCACTCCCGCGCGAAATCCAGCATCTCGTCCGGCGCGAAGAAGCTCACGAACGGCGTCCCCGCCGCCTTCGCGCCCTTCATCGCCGCTGCCCTGGCCGCGCGATCGGGTTCGTCCAGGTACTCCTCCGGCATCTGGAACGTCATCGCCACCACGGTGCCCGGCGCGAAACCGGCGAGCGCGCGCAACGTCGCAGCGTTCGCCTCGCGAGTCAGGTACATGCTGACTCCCGTCGACGCCACCACGGCGGGCTTCTCCAGCTCGTAACCGTTGGCAGCCAAGCGTTCCGGCCACTGCTCGCCGGATTCGAAGTCGACCGGCACGAACCGGTACGGGGCGGGCAGCCCGAGCTCGGCCAGCCGCGCGCGCTTCCACTCCTGCGTGCCCGGCTGGTCGATCTCGAACACCCGCACGCCCAGCTCCGGTTCCCGCTGCGCGAACGTGTCCAGCCCGGCGCCGAGCAGGACGTACTGCGAGACCCCGCGTTCGCGCACCAGATCTTCGACAAACCGGCTGCGCAACGCGATTCCCGCGCGGAACCGGCGGGTGAAGTCCCGGTCCATGTCCGGCCGGGAGCGCCAGTCCGGACCAGGATCGGCCAACTGGAGCCCGATCTCGTCGGCCAGCGCGTGCGGCGGCGGATCGGCGAGCACGTGCAGCGCGCGCCACAACGCGACGCGCACCGCGGTGTGATCCGGCTCGCTCACTTCGGGGCCCGCAGGGTCCAGATCCGGCCGTCCGGGTCCCGCACGGTCATCTCGCGCGTGCCGTAGTGAGTGTCTTCGAACGGGGTGACGACGTCGAGTTCCGCGTCGACCGACTCGTCCGGCACCGCCACCACCACGGCCGTGCGCGGCTCCTGGTTTTCCGGCACCTCGACGACGAACACCGGCGCGCCGTCGCCGTTCGAGAGCTGGCCCGAGTTGTGGTCGGTCTCGAAATCGAGGCTGAACCCCACGCGCTGCAGGAACTTCGCGGTCTTGCCCCAGTTGTGCGTCTCCATGACGAACATCGTGATGCCGTCGCTCATGTCAGCCGTCCTCTCGTTGGTCGGGCGAGGTGCCGAGATAAGCCCGCAAGGCCGCGGTGACCAGCGCGGACAGTGACTGCTCGGTCTCGATCGCCCGGTACTTCACCTGCTTGATCAGCTCGACCGGCAGGTAGACGTTGAATTGTTTGACCTCTTCACCGGCCATTCTAGGATGCTAGCAATCTAGCCAGCGGCGGACAAGGCCCTCCCCTGGCGCTCGTGAGAAGGTGGAGGCATGGCGAAACCCTCCGGGCTGCAGATCAGGAACATCATCGCCGCCGTCCTGATGGCTGCCGCGTTCGTGTTCAACCTGGTGACCGGCGGCCCGTGGTGGGTCACCGCGATCGTCGGCGTCGCGGCCCTGCTGTCGTCCTTCTCCGCCTACCTGAACCGCCCCAGCGCGCGCGGCTGACCCGTCCGTCCCTTCCGGCCCGCACGCTCGGGCAGGAAGATCGTCCCGTTCAGCCTTCGTCCGCACGCACGTCGCCTCCGGTTCAGCCGCCGCTGCTCTACTCGGCG
Organism: Amycolatopsis sp. CFH S0740; assembly: GCF_004522315.1. Taxonomy (NCBI): domain Bacteria; kingdom Bacillati; phylum Actinomycetota; class Actinomycetes; order Pseudonocardiales; family Pseudonocardiaceae; genus Amycolatopsis; species Amycolatopsis sp. CFH S0740. The sequence continues at coordinate 80,872 of NZ_SDLS01000029.1, forward strand.
CGGCCCGATCGCGGCAGGCGAAGGAGTGTTGGTGGCAGGGAACGGCTTCACCGTCCACCCGGACGAGTTGCACACATTCAGCGAGTACCTGGACAAGACCACCGTGCCGACGGTGAACGACTCCGCGAAGGCGGTGGACGACGCCAACGGCGGGGACATCGACGCGTTCGGCGTCGTGCTCGCGCAGGTGCTCGCGATTCCGGCGCGCATCGCGCTGAAGGCCGTCTCCGACAATCTGCACGGCGTCGCGAAGGACGTGACCGACAGCGCGGACAAGACGCGACAGGCCAGCGAGCAGTACAGCAAGGGCGACCAGGACCTCGCGAAGGCGTTCGACAAGTTCAAGCCGGAGCAGGTGAAATGAGCGTCGTCGAGCCCATCACCGATGCGAACAGCACCACCGGCGCCGGGGTCGCGGACAGCTGGCACAGCGTCGTCTCGTCGATCCAGGAAATCCAGCACCTGCACGGCGCCGACGCGGCCGCGGTGGGGGTCGAGATCGGCGTCTCGATCGTCGGCGCGATCGCGGACACCGCGGCCTTCGTCCTCGACCCGTTCGGCAAACTGATCGCGGCCGGGCTCGGCTGGCTGATCGAGCACATCTCGTTCCTCAAAGAGGGCCTCGACAAGCTCGCCGGCGACCCCGCGGCGATCAAGAAGATGGCCGAGGAACTGCACAAGACCGCGCAGAACCTGCGCAACGCGGCGAAGGACCTCGACACCACGCTGCAGAAGACGGTCACCGACTGGCAGGGCGACGGCGCCGAGGCGTTCAAGAAGAACATCGGCGACCGGCGCGGCCAGATCGACAGCGCCGGACAGGCGGTCGACGTCGCCGGTTACGTCGTCGAGACGACGATGGCCCTGGTCACCGTGGTGCGTTCGCTGATCCGCGACCTGATCACGACGTTCCTCGGCGACGTCATCGCGACGATGCTGATCGCGCTCGCGATGGCGGCGTTCACGTTCGGCGCGTCGATCGTGGTCGGGGTCGGCAACGTGATCCGGTCGGGGATTTCGCTGGCGCTGACGATGGCGTCCAAGATCGCCCGGGTGGTCGGCCTGGGAGGGCGGACCGCGAGCCGGTTGGCGCAACTGGCGGAGAAGGTGAAACCCGGACGCGGCGGCGGCTCGCACGGCGGCGGGAACAACCACGAGATGACCGACCTGGGCGGCAACCACGGCGGCGGCCATGGCGGCGGGACCGGTGGCGGCGGTGGCGGTGGCGGTCAGGGCGGGCAGGGTGGTCACGGCGGGAACAACACGCCGCATGACGACACGCCGGGTGGCAACAACAACCACCACGACGACACCCCGGACGGGAACAACGCCCCGCACGACGACACCCCCGGCGGCAGCAACACCCCGCACGACGACACGCCAGGTGGCAGCAACCACCACGACGACACCCCGGGCGGGAACAACACGCCGCACGACGACACGCCAGGCGGCAACAACCACCACGACGACACACCGGGCGGAAACAACACCCCGCACGAAGAGCGGCCGAACAACCAGCCGCACGAGGACGATCCGTTCGACACCTGGCTGGCCGCGGATCAGCACTTCAACCCGCCGCCCAACCGCCCCCACGACACTCCTGGCGGCAATCCGCACCACGAAGACACCCCGGGCGGGGGCGGCAACCACGAGAACACCCCGGGCGGCCACGACAACACCCCCGGCGGGAACAACCAGCACCACGACACCCCCGGCGGCAGCAACACGCCGCACGATGAGACTCCCGGCGGGAACAACCACCACGACGACAACCCGGGCGGGAACCAGAACCACGAGACCAACGGCGACCATCACGGCGACAACGCGGGTGGCGGCAACCAGCACAACGACAACACCGGCGGCGACCACCACGGCGACAACGCAGGCGGCAATCACCAAGAAGGCAACGCAGGCGGCAATCACCAGGAAAACAACCAAGGCGGCGAGCACGGCAACACCCAGGGCAACGGAGGCGGATCCGGTCGTCCCCCAGGCCCGCAGTCGCCGCTCAAGCCTTACGAGTTCAGCTGGATGAAGAAGCACGAAAGCTGGCTCGAGAACATGTGCAACCTCCCCCAGGTCCAGAAGTACACCGGGGGCAAGAACGTCTGGAAGGACATCGTCAAGGCCCCGGACGAGTACTTCAAGACGCACCCGAAGCTCTACCCCTTCCTCAAGGGTCTGGCCGATGCCAAAAGCAGCAAGAACTTCGTGGGCTGGATCGGCAAGGACGCGATCAACTTCGACAAGGCGATCACCGACATCCACATGCAGGCCGAGGAAGCCTGGAAGACCTCCGACGAGGAGTGGCGCAAGGAGCATCCGGACCCGGCCGCCGAAGGAAGCACCGCGGAGTAACGAAAAAACCGTGCGGGTCACCCGGAAGGAATTCCAGGGTGACCCGCACGGCTGTGACCGAGCCGAAAGGTCAGTCGGACGTCTCCGCGAACCGTGCAGTCATGGCTTCCCTGCCGCGTTTGCTCAGTTCGCCGAACAGGCGCAGCCGGGCGAGGCCGCCGTCGGGGTAGATGTCCAGGCGGACTTCCGTTACCTCGGGGCCGTCGTCCGCCAGGGCGAAGCGGTGCCGGGTGTCGGGCTGCAACCTGGTGCGCGGCAACAGTTCCACCCACTCGCCCTCGTCCAGGCGGCCGCTCACCGACGCCCAGCCGGGGGCGTTTCCCTTGAGGTTGCTGGTGTCCAGTTCCACGAACCGGACCAAGCCCGCGCCCGCCAGGGAGACCGTCGCCCAGTCGTTGCCGTCGTCGCGGCGGCGGGCGGTTTCCCAGCCCTCTGCCTGGTGCGCGGCGAGGCCCGGCGACAGCATGTTGTTCGGCGACGAATAGAACATGTCGCTGCACCCGGTGACGACCGCGCCGTTCTCCAGTGCCGCCAAGTCCAGGGACCGCGGATCGAGCAGCGAAGGGTCGGGAACCGGCGAACCGTGCACACGCAGTCGGGCGACGCCGCCGTCGGGGTGCTGGGTGAGGCGCACGTGGGTGTAGCGCCGCGGGGACGTCACCTTGTAGTAGTTCTCCGAGTCACCGACTGCCGGTTCGTGGTCGACCAGGACGTCCCAGTCGGCGTCCTGCAGTTCGGCCGCGCTCGGGTAGCCGGGGACGGACGTCGCCGCCACGGACACGAACGGCGGGTAGTTGCCCTTGAAGAACGCCGTGTCCACCACTACCCCGGACACCACGCCGCCGAGGCCGAGGCGGATCAGGGCGTGGTCGTCGCCGGGTTCGCGGTGCCGCCGGGTCTCCCAGCCGTCGTACACCTGGCCTTTCGGGCCGAACGTTTCGGCGCGGTGCGCCGGCCGCCACGGGTTGACCAGGTTTTCCTTCTCGGCGAACAGTTCGTCGCTCGCCCACATCACGGTGCCCCCGAACAGGCGCGAGGCCAGATCGGGCTGGGTAGTCCACTCCGGACGGTCGGACACGTGCTCCTCCATCTCTTCAGCAATTGCCCCGGGTCAGCAGAGTCCCCCTCGGTTCGCCGCCGGTCACCGGCTCGCCGCGCAGCCACGTGCCGCGCACGACGCCGGCCAGCGGACGCTGGTCGTACGCGCTCACCGGGTTGCGGTGCTTGAGCTTCGCGACGTCCACGACGAAAGCCTCGTCCGGCGCGAAGACGCAGAAATCGGCGTCGCAGCCCACTTCCAGCTTGCCCTTGCGCGTCATCCCGACCTGCGCGGCCGGTCGCTCGGCCATCCACCGCACGACATCGACCAGACCGAAGCCGCGCTGGCGGGCCTGCGTCCAGATCGCGGGCAGACCGAGCTGCAGGCTGGAAATACCGCCCCAGGCAAGACCGAAATCGCCGGTGTCAAAGCGTTTCAGCTCGGGCGTGCACGGCGAATGGTCGCTGACGATCGTGTCGATCACGCCGTCCGCCAAACCCTGCCACAGCAATTCCCGGTTCGCCGCCTCGCGAATCGGCGGGCAGCACTTGAATTGCGTTGCCCCGTCCCGGATTTCCTCCGCGACGAACGACAGGTAGTGCGGACAGGTTTCCACCGACAGTGCGACACCCTCGCGGCGAGCACTGGAAATCAGCGGCAGAGCGTCCGAAGAGGACAGATGCAGGATGTGCGCGCGGGCGCCGGTGCGCCGCGCCGCTTCGATCACGTGCGTGATGGCCAGGTTTTCCGCGCCGCGCGGGCGGGAACCGAGGAAGTCGTGGTACTTCTCGCCGTGCGGGTCGGGAGCGGCGTCGATCGCGTCGGAATCCTCCGCGTGCACGATCATCTGCGCGTCGAACGATTTCAGCTCGCGCAGCGCGGCTTCCAGGCCGTCCGCGTCCAGTGGCGGGAACTCGTCGACGCCGGAGTGCAGCAGGAAGCACTTGAAACCGAAGACGCCTTCGTCGTGCAGCCCGCGCAAATCGCCTTCGTTGCCCGGAATCGCGCCGCCCCAGAACCCGACGTCCACGTGCACGCGACCGCTCGCCGCCTTGCGCTTGACCTCGAGCGCGGCCACGTCGACCGTCGGCGGCAGGCTGTTGAGCGGCATGTCCACGATCGTGGTGACACCGCCGGCGGCGGCCGCGCGCGTCGCGGTCTCGAAACCCTCCCACTCGGCCCGGCCGGGGTCGTTGACGTGCACGTGGGTGTCGACGAGACCGGGCAGCAGCACCTCGTCCTCGGCCAGCTCGACGAGCCGCGTGCCCGGCATCTCGACAACGCCGGGTTCCGCGGCGACAATCCGGCCGTCCCGCACGCCGATCGTCGCCGGCCCGAGACCGGCGGGGGTCACCGCACGCGCGGCCCGCACCACGAGGTCCATCGACGGTCTCCTCCACTTCCACGTTACGGAAAGACTCTTTCGCTCACCGAGATTAGACACGTCCTTCCCGGCTCGTCAACGCCGTCCCTCCCACGTTACGGTCACCGGGTGGAGTTGGAAGCCGAGTTCACCAGCGAGCCGTTTCGCGGCGAGGGCGCACCGCCGGAGCACGCCGTCCGCGCCCGCGACGCCGCCGACGCGGCTGGGCTCGACACCGACTTCGGCCCCCTCGGCACCCTGGCCCGCGGCACCGCCGACGAGCTGTTCGCCGCGCTGCCCTCGATCGCCCGCGCCGCCCTCGAAGGCGGGGCCACCCGGGTGACGCTGCAACTGCGCCGAACCGACGATTCCGACACCGTTCCGGCGGTCGAACTCAACAGCGCGCTGTCGCGATTGATCTCCGACGTGGAACGCGAACTCGGCTCGAAACTCCGCGATCTCGACCGCCCGGAAAAGCAGCGCGCGGTCCGCCTCCTGCGCGAGCGAGGGGCCTTCAACCTGCGGAAATCGGTTTCGGCGGTCGCCGAGGAACTGGGCGTCACGCGGTTCACGGTCTACAACTACCTCAACCGGGAAGCCGACTGAGCCGCGATTCAACAAAGTGTTGACGCACGCTCGACCCGGCCGTACGGTCAGCGGAACACCACCTCCCCGGAGGAGATTCCGTTGCCGCTCGCACTCGCCGAGTTCAACTCCGCATCCGCCGCCGAACTCCGGCCGACGCTCACCGCCTGCCTGGCCGTGCCGCGCTGGGTCGACACCGTGCTCGACGGCCGCCCGTACGCCGATTTCGCCGCGCTGAGCAAGAGCGCGGACAGCGCGACCCCGTTGCGCCGCAACGAGATCCGCGACGCGATCGCCGCGCACCCGAGGATCGGCGAACGCCCGACCAGCAAGGGCAGCGACGCCGACTGGTCCCGTTCGGAGCAGTCCGGCGTGGACAACGCGGACGAATTCGCCGCCGCCAACGCCGAGTACGAAGCCCGTTTCGGCCACGTCTTCCTGGTGTGCGCGAGCGGGCGCAGCGGCGAGGAACTGCTCGCGAACCTGCGCTCCCGGCTCGGCAACGACCCGGACACCGAACTCGACGTCGCCGGCGCGGAGCTGGCCAAGATCGCGCAACTGCGCCTCGCGAAAGCGGTAACGGCATGAGCCTTGTGACCACGCACGTCCTCGACACCGCCACGGGCAAGCCCGCCGCCGGGATCGCCGTGCGCTTCGAGCGCAAGGACGGCTCGCTCGTCGCCGAAGGCAAGACCGACGACGACGGCCGCATCCGCGACCTCGGCCCGGACACGCTCGACCCCGGGGTGTACCGGCTGATCTTCGACACCGGGAGCTACCTCGGCCAGGAGGCGTTCTTCCCCGACGTCACGATCGCTTTCCGGATCGTCGACGGCACGTCGCACCACCACGTGCCGGTGCTGCTGAGCCCGTTCGCCTATTCCACCTATCGCGGGAGCTGACATGGGAATCTCGTTGGGCCCCAACCAGTACGGCAAGGCCGAGGTCCGCCTCGTCACCGTCCGGCGCGCCGGCGGCGTGCACCACCTGCGCGACCTCACGGTGTCCTCGGCCCTGCGCGGCGACCTGTCGGCCACGCACCTCACCGGCGACAACTCCGCCGTGCTGGCCACCGACACGCAGAAGAACACGGTGTACGCGTTCGCCAAGCAGCAGGACATCGGCGAGATCGAGGACTTCGCGCTGCGGCTCGGCCAGCACTTCGTCGGCACGCAGGAAAAGATCACCGGTGCGCGGATTTCCGTCGAAGAGCAGGAATGGGACCGCATCACGGTGGACGGCGCGCCGCACGACCACTCGTTCAGCAGCTCCGGCGGCGAACGCCGCACCACGACCGTCACCGTGCACGCCGACCGCGCCTGGGTGGTGTCCGGAGTGGACGGTCTGGTGGTGCTCAAGTCCACCGGGTCCGAATTCCACGGGTACCCGAAGGACGAATACACCACGCTCGTCGAAACCGACGACCGCATTCTCGCCACCGCCGTCACCGCGCGCTGGCGCTACGAGGGATTCACCGGGATCGACTGGGCCAAGAGCCATCGGGAGATCCGGCGGACGCTCCTGGAGACGTTCGCCACCAAGCACAGTCTTTCGCTGCAGCAGACCCTGTACGCGATGGGCGAAGCCGTGCTGCGGGCACGGCCGGAAGTAGCCGAGATCCGGTTCTCCCTGCCCAACAAGCATCACTTCCTCGTCGATCTAAGCCCCTTCGGCCTCGAGAACCACAACGAGGTGTTCTACGCCGCCGACCGCCCGTACGGCCTCATCGAAGGCACGGTGGTCCGCGACGAAGCCGAAGAGCCCGGCCCGGCCTGGACCGACGCCGTGCTCTAGCCCCGAGTCCCCTCCGGGAGAGCGCATGTCAGTTGCACAGGAACGACCTTCTCGGCACCCCGTGGACGCGGCGCCTCCGCTGCCGCAGTTGATCCTCGGCGGAATCCAGCACGTAGCGGCCATGTACGCCGGAGTGGTGGCACCACCGCTCGTCATCGGCGCGGCCGTAGGCCTCTCCCCCGGCCAGCTCGCGCTGCTGATCAGCGCGGCGTTGTTCACCGCGGGGCTGGCCACTCTCTTGCAGACCCTCGGCTTCTGGCGCTTCGGCGCGAGACTGCCGCTGGTCAACGGCGTCACTTTCGCCGCTGTCGCCCCCATCCTGTCCATCGCGGCGCAGCATCGCGACGGCAACGCGCTGGGCGTCGTCTACGGCGCCACGCTCGTCGGCGGCGTGTTCGTCGTGTTCGCCGCACCGTTTTTCTCCAAGCTGACGCGGTTTTTCCCGCCGGTGGTGACGGGGACGGTCATCACGCTCATCGGGATTTCGCTGCTGCCGGTCGCCGTGCAGTGGATCGCCGCGCAGCAGAAATCGGCCAAGCCCAGCGGGCTCCTGCTGGCCGGGATCACGCTGGTCGCGGTGCTGGTGTTCACCCGGTTCCTGACCGGGTTCTGGAGCCGGATCGCGCTGCTGCTCGGCCTGGTCGCCGGTACCGCGGTGGCGTGGCCGATGGGCCAGGTCGACACCTCGACGCTGAAGCAGGCCCCAGTGTTCGGCATCGTGACGCCGTTCCATTTCGGCACGCCGGCGTTCGACATCGCGGCGATCGTCTCGATGCTCATCGTGATGCTGGTGATCATGGCGGAAAGCACCGCTGACCTACTGGCACTCGGCGAGATCGTGGACCGGCCGACCACCAGCCGCGTCCTGGCCGACGGCCTGCGCGCGGACGGGCTCTCCACCGCCGTCGGCACGATCTTCGGCGGATTCGCCTGCACGGCGTTCGCGCAGAACATCGGCCTCGTCTCGCTCACCCGCATGGTCAGCCGGTACGTGGTCGCGGCCAGCGGCGTCGTGCTCGTGCTGCTGGGCGTGTTCCCGGTGACCGGCGGGATCGTCGCGCTGGTGCCGCAGCCGGTGCTCGGCGGGGCCGGGCTGGTGCTGTTCGGCAGCGTCGCGGTCAGCGGCGTCCGGACGCTCGCGAAGGCGTCGTTCGAGCATCCGATCAACGTCGCGATCGTCGCCGCGTCGCTCGGGGTCGGGCTCATCCCGATCGCCATGCCGGACTTCTACTCCGGGTTCCCGGCGGCGCTGCAGGTCGTGCTCAACTCCGGGATCAGCGCGGGCTGCGTGACCGCGGTGGTGCTCAACCTGGTGCTCCGGCCGCGCTTGATAGAACGCTCTACTGTCCAGGAGCTATCCTCGGTGTCGTGACTGGCACCAAGGACCGGATCCTCGCCGCCGGGGCGGAACTGTTCCGGCAAGGCGGGTACGCGGGCACCGGCATGAAGCAGATTGTCGAAAAGGCCGGCGCGCCCTTCGGGTCGGTGTACCACTTCTTCCCCGGCGGCAAGGAGCAGCTGGGCGAAGAAGTGGTACGCACCTCGGGGATGCAGTACGCGCAGCTGTTCGAGGTTTTCATCGCGCCGGCGCCGGACCTGATCACCGGTCTCGAAAGCTTCTTCGCGGGCGCGGTCACCACGCTGCTCGACACGGACTACGTCGAGGGCTGCCCGATCGCGACCGTCGCGCTCGAAGTGGCGACCACGAACGAACCCTTGCGCAAGGCCACCGCGGACGTGTTCGAGGCATGGACCCAAGCGGGCACCAAGGGGTTCTCCGCGTTCGGGCTTCCCGAGGAGCACGCCCGCACGCTCACGCTCGCGTTGGTGACCAGCCTGGAAGGCGCGTTCGTGTTGTGCCGCTCCATGCGGACGACTGAACCGATGGCGGTCGCGGGCGCGGCGGTGGTCGACGTAGCGCGACGGCTGCTGACCGAACTGGGTGACGACGGGAAGCGCCGTCCTGCCGGCGGCTAAGCTGGAACCAGCATCCGGGTCCGCAGGAGGTGGCCGGTGTTCGGTCTCAGCATCGACCACATCGTGATTTTGCTGCTCGCCGGGTTGTTCATCCTCGGCCCGGAGCGGCTGCCCGAGGCGGCGCACTGGGTCGCGCAGGCCCTGAAACGCGCGCGCGGGTTCGCCGCGGGCACCAAGGCCCAGCTTGAGGCGGAACTCGGCCCGGAGTACCAGGAGCTGCGGAAACCGTTGCAGGAACTGCAGTCCCTGCGGATGGGCAACCCCCGGGCGGCCGTGACGAGGTACCTGTTCGACGACACTCCCCCGGCCGCGACGCCGCCGCCGGTCCCACCGGTCCCGGCTCCGGTTCCGTTGCGGGCGAACGAGCGGCCGCCGGTCGATCCCGACGCCACCTGATCATTCGGCCGCGCGCCACGCCCATCCGGCGAGCACGAGCAGTTCGACGAGTTCCAGCACGGCCATCAGCCGTTCCACGAGCCCGGTCGCGACGGTCGGCAGATGCTGCCCGAATGCGACATTGGCCGCGAACGGAATGAGAAACGGCAGAAAGAACGGCACGGCCGCCAACCCCAGAATACGCGACCAGCGCGCATAACCCCGCCAATCCGGCGAATTGCGGTGTGCCCGGCCGAGCAGCCATCCCGCTAACGGCAAACTCACGCAACTGATCCCGGTCGCGCCGAGATGCACTTTGCCGACCCACGACACCGCATTTCCCTGCGGGTCCTTCGTGAACAACGCGACCGCCGCGAGCCCGGCGCACCAGGCGGCCATCGCGACGACCGTCAGCGCTCCGCACAGCAGCCCGCGGCGGCGCAGGACCACGGCCACCACGACCGAACCGGCCGACGTCAGCAGCATCGCCGCCGCCCACATCCACCAGCCGGGAGTCCAGGCGTAGTCGCTGAGCATCGCGCTGACCGGGTCGATCGGGCCCCAGTAGCGGTCGACGTGCAGCACCACCAGGAACGCCGCGGCGAGCAGCACCGCGGCCACCGCCGCGCCGAGCGCGCGTTTCGCGGCTTTCGCCGACGGGGCCGACACCAGCACCGGAGTCAGTTCTGTCGTCACCGCTGGTTCTCCGCTCGCCCGCCCGCTTTCCCGAAAGCATATCCCGGCCGCGGTCCCGTCGCTTTCGGACAGTCCGCCCGAATTGCCGCGCATTCTCAGCGTCCTGCCAGAAATCGCGACTACCCTCGCGGCGGTTCACTGATTTCTACCGACGGGAAATCCATGCCTGCCGCGCGCGGTACGGAATTGCGGCTGCTTCTGTTCGCGGTGGCGATCGTCTGGTGCGCGTTCCTGCTCGTGGACGCGAACGCCTTGGCACGGCTCAGCTTCTCCGTCGTCGGCTACGGCGCGTCGTTCACCGCGGTGGTCGCGGCGGCGCACCTCGCGGTCCGGCGCTGGGCCCCGCACGCGGACCCGCTGATCCTGCCGTGCACCGTGCTGCTCAACGGGCTGGGACTGGTGGTGATCCACCGGATCGACCTCGGGCTCGCCGAACAGGCGGTGCAGCGGGGCAAGACGTACTCGGCCGTCGCCGGGCAGCAGGTGCTGTGGACCGTCGTGGCGCTGGCGTTGTTCCTGGCAGTGCTCGGTTTCGTTCGCGATCACCGCGTGCTGGCCCGGTACGGCTACCTCGCCGGGCTGGCCGGGATCGTCGCGGTGCTCCTGCCCGCGCTGCTGCCGTCGTCGCTGTCGGAGGCCAACGGCGCGAAAGTGTGGATCAGGATCGGCCCGCTGTCGCTCCAACCGGGCGAGTTCGCGAAGCTGCTGCTGATCGTGTTCGCCGCGACGACGCTGGTGGCGAAACGGGAGCTGTTCCGGGTCGCCGGGCGCAAGGTGCTCGGCGTCGAACTGCCGCGGGCGCGCGACCTCGGGCCGATCGTGCTCGCCGCGCTCGGCTGCGTGGCGGTGCTGGCGTTCGAGAAGGAACTCGGCGCCTCACTGCTGTTCTTCGGGATCGTCCTGGTGATGATCTACCTCGCTACCGAGCGGGCGGTCTGGGTGTATGCCGGGCTGACTGTGTTCGCCGGCGGCTGCGTGCTGGCGTACTTCCTGTTCAACCACGTGCGGCAGCGGGTCGCGAACTGGATCGACCCGCTCGCGACGTACGACCAGGCGGGCGGCGGGTACCAGATCGCGCAGGGCCTGTTCGGCCTCGGCACCGGCGGCATGGGCGGAACCGGCCTGGGCGCGGGCAGGCCGGACATCGTGCCCGAGGCGAACAGCGACTTCATCACCGCCAGCATCGGCGAGGAACTGGGTTTCCTCGGGCTGGCCGCGGTGCTGATGCTGTACCTGCTGATCGCCCTGCGCGGAATGCGCCACGCGCTCGCCGTCCGCGACAGCTTCGGCAAACTCCTCGGCGGCGGGCTGGCGTTCACCGTGGTGATGCAGATTTTCGTAGTCGTGGGCGGGGTGACAAAGCTGATCCCGGAAACCGGCATCACCGCACCGTTCCTGTCGAAGGGCGGTTCGTCGCTGCTCGCGAACTACATCCTGGTCGCACTGCTGCTGCGGATCTCGGACGCGGCCCGCAAGCCGAGCACGACGGAACCAGTGCAGGCGGTGCGAGCCCCACTGGCGGATGCCGGGACCGTGCTGGTCAAACGGACTCGGTGAGCTGTCAGTCTTCGCGGAGCCGAGCGCTCGCCTTCGCCAACTCGCCCGCAATCGACGTCTCGTCGGCCGTCCTGAGCTGGCCCGTCTCCACCACCGTTTTCCCGCCCACGAACAGCCTCCGCAGCGGCGGCGGCGCGGCCAGCACCAGCGCCGCGACCGGGTCCTCGATGCCCGCGTAGTTCAGCCCGTTCAGGTCCCACACCGCCAGATCTGCGAGCTTCCCGACCTCTACCGAGCCCATGTCGCGCTCCCGGCCGAGACACCGCGCGCCGCCCATTGTGCCTAGCCACAACGCTTCTCGCGTGGTCAATCCCTTCGGCCCGCCGCGTTGCCGGGCCTGCAGCAACGCCTGGTGCAACTCCTCCGCCAAGCCGCCGGACTCGCTCGAAGCCGCGCCGTCGACGCCCAACCCGACTGGAGCACCGGCGTCGAGCAGGTCGCGCACCGGGGCGATTCCGCTGCCCAGGCGGCCGTTCGACGTGGGGCAATGTGCGGAACCCGTCGCGGTCGCGCCGAAGCGGCGGATCGCGTCCGGCGCGAGGTGCACGGTGTGCGCCAACCAGACATCTGACGCCAGCCAGCCCAGCTTGTCCGCGTACTCCGCGGGCGTGAGACCGGTTTCGGCGAGGCATTGCTTTTCCTCGTCCTGGGTTTCGGCCAGATGCGTGTGCAGCCGGACGCCCTTGCGCCGGGCCAGCTCGGCCGAAGCGGTCATCAGCCGCTCGGTGACGGTGAACGGCGAGCACGGGCCCGCCGCGATCTGCAGGTGCGCGCCCGGCGAGGCGTCGTGGTAGCGGTCGATCGCGGCTTCGGTGCCGAGGAGGGCGTTATCGGCGGTCTCGACCAGGCTGTCCGGCGGCAGCCCGCCGTCCGATTCGCCGCGGTCCATCGAGCCGCGGACCAGGTGCAGCCGCAAGCCGATCCGCTCCCGTGCGGCGACGAGCGCGGCCACCTGGTCGCCGCCGTCGGACGGGAAGACGTAGTGGTGGTCGGCGACCGTGGTGCAGCCGCTCAGGGCGAGCCGCGCCATTCCGGCGGTGCCCGCGGCGTGCGTGATCTCCTCGTCCAGCTTGGCCCACACCGGGTACAGCGCGACGAGCCCCTCGAACAGCGTGTGGTCGGCGGCGAGGCCGCGGGTGGCCCATTGGTAGAGGTGATGGTGCGTGTTCACGAGGCCCGGCGTGACGAGGCAGCCGCTCGCGTCTACGCGTTCGTCCGCCTCGCCGGTGAAGGCGCCGTCGCCGACGGCCGCGATGCGGTCGTCCTCGAGCACGACGTGTCCGTTGCGGTATTCGGGACCGCTGACCGTCGCGATCGCGGCGTTCTCGACGACTGTCCTCATGCGACACTCACCTCCGGAAGGTCTCGTGAGTGGCTACCCCGAACCCGCGGCAGCCACTCACGAAACCCGTCACAACGCCTTGGCCGCGCGATCCGCCACCAGGTTCAGGAACCGGCTCGGGTCGCTCAGCTCGCCGCCCTCGGCCAGCAACGCCATGCCGTGCAGCAGCTCCGCCGTCTCGGCCAGCGAAGTGTCCTCCGGGTGCTCGGCGAACGCCTTGCGCAGACCGGTCACCAGCGCGTGCTCGGGGTTCAGCTCCAGCACGCGCTTCACCGGCGGCAGCTCCTGCCCCATCGCGCGGTACATCTTCTCCAGCGTCGGCGTCAGATCGCCCGCGTCGCCGACGATGCAGGACGGCGACGTCGTGAGCCGCGACGACAGGCGGACCTCCTTGACGGTGTCGGACAGCGTCGCCGACATCCACTTCAACAGGTCCTCGTACTCGGCCTTCTTCTCGTCGGACGTCTCGTCGCCGAGGTCGACCTCGCCCTTCGCGACCGATTGGAACGTCTTGCCGTCGAAGCCGCTCGCTGACTCCGTCCACATCTCGTCCACCGGGTCGGTGAGGATCAGCACCTCGTATCCCTTGGCGCGGAACGCTTCCAGGTGCGGCGAGTTCTCGATGACGGTGCGCGAATCGCCGGTCAGGTAGTAGATGTGCTCCTGGCCCTCCTTCATCCGCGACACGTAGTCGCGCAGCGAGGTGGGCTTGTCCGCGTGATGCGTCGAATCGAACGACGAGATCTCGAGGATCTGCTCCCGGTTCTCCGGGTCGTCGATCAGGCCTTCCTTGACCGCGCGGCCGAACTCGGACCAGAACGTCGCGTACTTCTCGGCGTCCTCGGTCATCATCGTCTTGACCGTGGAGAGGATCTTCTTCTCCAGCCGCCGCCGGATCGCGCGGATCTGCCGGTCCTGCTGCAGGATCTCGCGCGACACGTTCAGCGACAGATCCGCCGCGTCGACGACCCCCTTCACGAAGCGCAGGTAGTTCGGCATCAGCGCTTCGCAGTCGTCCATGATGAACACGCGCTTGACGTACAGCTGCACCCCGCGCTTCGCGTCCCGCATGAACAGGTCGACCGGCGCGCGCGAGGGCAGGAACAGCAGCGCCTGGTACTCGAAGGTGCCCTCGGCCTGCATCCGGACCGTCTCGAGCGGGTCGGTCCAGTCGTGGCTGATGTGCTTGTAGAACTCGTGGTACTCCTCGTCGGAGACCTCGTCCTTCGAACGCGCCCAGAGCGCCTTCATGGAGTTGACGGTCTCGAGACCGCTCTCTTCGTCATCCTTGGCTTCTTTGGCCATCTGCACCGGCCAGGTGATGAAGTCGGAGTAGCGCTTGACGATCTCGCGGACCTTCCACGGCGACGTGTAGTCGTAGAGGTGGTCCTCGTCGTCGGCGGGCTTGAGGTGCAGCGTGACCGACGTGCCCTGCGGCGCGTCGGAGAGGGACTCGATCGTGTAGGTGCCCTCGCCGGTGGATTCCCAGCGGACGCCCTCGTCCGTGCCCGCGCGCCGCGTCACCAGCGTGACCTTGTCGGCGACCATGAAGCTCGAGTAGAAGCCGACGCCGAACTGCCCGATCAGGTCCTGTCCGGCGGATTCCTTCGACTCCTTCAGCTTGCGCAGGAAGTCTGCGGTGCCGGATTTCGCGATGGTGCCGATCAGGTTGACGACGTCGTCGCGGCTCATCCCGATGCCGTTGTCGCGCACCGTGAGGGTGCGCGCCTCGGCGTCGAGGAGGATCTCGATGTGCAGGTTGTCGGTCTCGGCCTGCAGATCCTTGTCGCGGTACGTCTCCAGCCGCAGCTTGTCCAGCGCGTCGGAGGCGTTGGAGACCAGCTCGCGCAGGAAGATGTCCTTGTTCGAGTAGATCGAGTGGATCATCAGCTGCAGCAGCTGGCGCGCCTCGGACTGGAACTCCAGCGTTTCGACCGTCCCGGTTTCCTCAGCCATGTGTTTCCTTTCCCGCCCCTGAAAAGACCGGCGTGAAGTCTACCCAGCGCGACCGACAGAACGTGCGGAGACCGCGAAGTCCGATTGCCGCCAGCAGCGTCCGCCTGGGACGGCCAGGCTGATGCCCGTGACTGATCCCGCAGCCGTGCTCAACGGCATGTATCAAGCCGAGGCCGAGTATTTCGCCGCCGGCGGCCCCGGTTCGGCTTCGTTTGCCCCGCTGGCCCCGTATTTCGCCGAGGATGTCGTACTGCACCAGGCCGCCGGGCTGCCGTTCGGCGGCGACTGGCACGGCCACGCCGGGCTGGAGAAGTTCTTCCTCGAGATGAGCCGGATCTGGGAGTCGTTCGACATCGGCGACCAGGAGTTCCTTGCCGTCGGCGCGACGTCGGTGGTGCTCACCCAGGTGCGCGCCCGGACGAGGGCGACCGGGCGGGACCTGGAGTTCCCGATCCTTCAGGCGATCCGGATCGAGGACGGGCGGATCGCCGAGGTGCGGCCGTTTTACTGGGACACCGCGGCGATCGCGAGTGCCTGCGCCGAGTAGCACAGGCACTCGCGACCGTTCAGGCTTGTCGCCGCGCGTACGCGTCCAGCCGCGCCGGTTCGAACGGCAGCTCCGACTCCGCCAGCGCACCGCAGTGGAATCCGCCGAGCAGATACCGGGCCAGCGCTTCCGCCGTGGCGGGCTCGTCCAGCACTCCCCCGGAGGTCTTCGACGCGTAGTCCTGCAACCGCTTGGCCGCCGCCGGGGCGCCCTCGCGGTAGAAGGCGTACGTCGCCGCGTACCGGGTCGGCAACTGGTGCGGATGCAGGTCCCAGCCCTGGTAGAAGCCGTTCTCCAGCGACCGCCGCACCAGGCGCAGGTGCTCGGCCCACGCGCCCGGCAGGTCGTCGCCCACCGGGAGCCGGTTGGTCGAACCGTCGGACAGCCGCACGCCCGTTCCGGCAGCCGCGACCTGCATGAACTGCTTCGCGAAGTCGGCGGCGGGGTGCGCCATGCTCTGGTACGCCGCGCTGATGCCGAGACCCGCGCTGTAGTCGTAGGTCCCGTAATGCAGCCCGGAGCACCGGCCGTCCGCGGCCTGGATGATCTGCGCGACCGAGACCGTGCCGTCGGTCGAAAGGATCGACTGCGCGGTCTCGATCTGCACCTCGAACCGCAGCGCGCGGTCCGCCAGTCCGTACGCGGTTTCCAGCCGCCCCAGCACTTCCGCGGCGACCTCGACCTGCTCCACCGCGGTGACCTTCGGCAGCGTCACCACGAATCCGTCCGGCAGCGATCCTTCGGACAGCAAGCCGGACAGGAACAGGTCGAGCGTCCGGATGCCCCGCCGCCGCGTCGCGGCTTCGAAGCTCTTGAACCGGATTCCGACGAACGGGGTGCCGCCGGTGGTCGCGAGGGTGCGCCCGGCGGCCTCGGCGGCCGCGTCCTCCGCTTCGTCGCCGGGACGGCCGTAACCGTCCTCGAAGTCGATGCGGAGGTCCTCGATCGGCTCGGTGAGGAGCTTCTCGCGGACCCGCTCGGCCACCGCCGGGTCGAGGTTCAGCAGGTCGCCGTGCTCGACGAAGACCCGCATCGCCTGCTTGCCCCAATCGGCGACCAGACGGGTGCGGTACTGCGACGCCGGCACGTAAACCGTGTGCACCGGACGACGGCCCGGAGACTCGCCGGGATACCGCGCCGCCACGCGCGCGTCGGCCTCGGCCAACCGCGCGTCGGCGGTGCGGTAGACGTCCTCGGCGAGTCGTCCGCCAGCCATTACTGGATGTGCTCGTACGCCGGCAGGGTCAGGAAGTCCGGGAACTCGTCAGCCAGCGCGACCTGCTCGAACAGCTCGACCGCGGGCTTCAGCAGGTCGTCGGAGACCTCCGCCGCCAGCTCGCCGCGGACGTCGGCGACGACGCCGCGCACCAGCTCCGCGGTGACCTTCTCGCCGTTGTCCAGCTGCGTGCCGTTCTTGACCCACTGCCACACCTGCGACCGCGAAATCTCGGCCGTGGCGGCGTCCTCCATGAGGTTGTGGATCGCCGCCGCGCCGTTGCCGCCCAGCCACGAGGCCAGGTAGCGGATGCCGACGTCGACCGCCGCGCGCAGACCGGCCGCGGTGGCGCTGCCCGGCGTCGAGGCGACGTCCAGCAGCTGGTCGGCGGTCACGCTCACCTCGTCGCGAGTGCGGCCCAGCTGGTTGGGCTGGTCGCCGAGGACCTTGTCGAACTCTTCCTTGCAGAGTGCGACCATGCCCGGGTGCGCGACCCACGAACCGTCGAAGCCGTCCCCGGCCTCCCGCGACTTGTCGGCGTGCACCTTGTCGAAGGCGCCCTTGTTGACTTCCGGGTCCTTGCTCGGGATGAACGCGGCCATGCCGCCGATCGCGAACGCGCCGCGCTTGTGGCAGGTGCGCACGAGCAGTTCGGTGTAGGCGCGCATGAACGGCGCGGTCATGGTGACCGAGTTGCGGTCCGGCAGCACGAACTTCTCGCCCGCGTCGCGGAAGTACTTGATGACGCTGAACAGGTAGTCCCAGCGGCCCGCGTTGAGGCCGGAGGCGTGCTCGCGCAACTCGTAGAGGATCTCTTCCATCTCGAACGCGGCCGGGATGGTCTCGATCAGCACGGTCGCGCGGACGGTGCCGTGCGGGATGCCGAGCGCCTTCTCCGCGTGCGTGAACACGTCGTTCCACAGCCGCGCTTCGAGGTGGCTTTCCATCTTCGGCAGGTAGAAGTACGGGCCCTTGCCGCGGTTGAGCAGCTCCTGCGCGTTGTGGAAGAAGTACAGGCCGAAGTCGACCAGCGCGCCGACGCCCTTGCGGCCGCCGAAGGTCAGGTTGCGCTCGTCGAGGTGCCAGCCGCGCGGGCGGACCACGATGGTGGCGTGCTCGACGTCCGGCTTCAGCTCGTAGTGCTTGCCGTTCTGGTCGAGCGTGATGGTGCCGCGGATCGCGTCGGACAGGTTGACCTGGCCGCCCACGACGTTCGCCCAGTGCGGCGTGTTGGCGTCCTCGAAGTCGGCGAGCCACACCTTGGCGCCGGAGTTGAGGGCGTTGATGGTCATCTTGCGATCGGTCGGGCCGGTGATCTCCACGCGGCGGTCGCGCAGCGCTTCCGGCGCGCCCGCGACCTGCCAGTCGCCCTCGCGGATCTCCTTGGTCTCGGCGAGGAAATCGAGGCGGCCGGTGGTCCGGGCCTCCTCGCGCCGCTTGCCCCGCGCGACGAGGAGTTCGTCGCGCCGCGCGGCGTACTCGTCGTGCAAGCCCGCTACGAAAGCGAGGGCTTCCGGCGTCAGAATCTCGTCCCCACGCTCGACGGACCCGCCGAGAACCTGGACCTCAGACATGCGCAACACCCCGAGTAGTGCTTTGGATAACGTCCCTACGGTTTTTACCTGACGGACTATAGTTTCTGCATAGCGGAACATCAATCGGGTCTGTGAGGAGGACCACTGGTGGCGGCTGAGAAGAGCGGACGAGACGGCGGCGTCCAGTCCCTGCAGCGCGCGTTCGAGCTGCTGGAGCACCTGGCGGACACCGGCGGCGAGGCCAGCCTGTCGGAGCTGGCGACCCTGTCCGGGCTGCCGATGCCGACGATCCACCGGCTGATCCGCACGCTGGTGTCGCTGGGCTACGTCCGGCAGAACACCAACCGGCACTACGCGCTGGGCGCCCGGCTGATCCGGCTCGGCGAGAACGCCAGCATGCAGTTCGGCGCGTGGGCGCGGCCGCTGCTGGTGGAGCTGGTCGAGGAGGTCGGCGAGACGGCGAACCTGGCGGTGCTGGAACGCGACGAGGTGGTGTATGTCGCACAAGTGCCCTCGAAGCACTCGATGCGCATGTTCACCGAGGTCGGCCGGCGTCTCCTGCCGCACGGCACCGGCGTGGGCAAGGCGATGCTGGCGGAACTGCCCGCCGACGAGGTCGCGTCGCTGCTGGAACGCACCGGAATGCCCGCGTACACCGAGCACACCTTCACCGACCCGGACGCGCTGGCGGTGGAGCTGAAGAAGATCGCCGGACAGGGTTACGCGCTGGACGAGGCGGAGCAGGAATTGGGCGTGCGCTGCATCGCCGTCGCGATCCCCGGCGCGCCAGTGCCCGCCGCGGTGTCGGTGTCGGGCCCGTCCGGCCGCCTGACGGCGGACGCGGTGAGCCACATCGCGCCGGTGGTGCAGAAGGTGGCGGACCGGCTTTCGCAGCAGCTGCCGGTTACTTGAGTTCGCCTTTGAGTTCGCCTTTGAGGAGGTCCATCAGCAGACCGTCGTGCCAGGTTCCGTCCGGCCCTTGCTCGTAGTCGCGGAGAATCCCGACGCGCCGGAAACCGAGCTTCTCGTACACGTGAATCGCACGGTGGTTGGCCGCCGCCGGATCGATGGTGATCCGGTGGTGCCCCTGGTCGAACAGACGCTGGGCGAGGATCCGGATCGCCTCCGAACCGAGCCCGAGCCCGTAGTGGCCAGGGTGCACAGCGAGGTCGATCCCGGCGTGCCGGTAGCGGGGGGTGGTTTCTTCCCAGCTCTGGATGATGCCGACGGTCTGGCCGTTGTGCTCGATGGCGTAGGCGTGTTCTTCGTCCTTGGCGAGAAGCCCGTCGGTTTCCTCGTCGGGATCGCCCCACCACTGCGAAACTTCCGGGGCGGAGAGGATCTCGCGCACTCGCGACCGGTCGGCTTCGGTGAGCTGGCGGAGGGTTACCCGAGTCACTGCATGGGTTTCTGATCGACCTGGACGTTGTACTTCACCTCGGTGCCCTTCACCGCGCCGATTTTCGCGGTGAGCCCGACTTTCTGTCCACCCGCGGTGAGGACGCAGCGCATCGACTCCCCCTCGACGGCCTTGATCGGCCCCGGGCAGGCGACGGTGTCCGGCCGCTTGCCGACGCTCCCGCGAGAGATGTCCGCTTTAGCCCGTATTCACCCAGCCAGGCGAATCAGCCCAGCAAAGCGTCCACGAACGCACCAGGCTCAAACGGCGCCAGATCATCCGGCCCCTCGCCCAGCCCCACCAGCTTCACCGGCACTCCCAGTTCCTTCTGGACCTGGAACACGATCCCGCCCTTGGCGGTGCCGTCCAGTTTGGTCAGGACGATGCCCGTCACGTCGATGACCTCGGCGAACACCCGGGCCTGCGCGAGCCCGTTCTGTCCGGTCGTCGCGTCCAGCACGAGCAGGACCTCGTCCACTCGCGCCTGCTTTTCCACGACTCGCTTCACCTTGCCGAGTTCGTCCATCAGGCCGGTCTTCGTGTGGAGGCGGCCCGCGGTGTCGACCAGGACCGTGTCCACGCCCTCGCTGATGCCCTGCTTGACCGCGTCGAACGCGACTGCCGCCGGGTCTGCGCCTTCCTTGCCTCGCACCACCGAGGCGCCCACGCGTTCGCCCCACGTCTGGAGTTGGTCGGCGGCCGCGGCGCGGAACGTGTCGGCCGCGCCCAGCACCACAGTGCCGCCCTGGGCCACCAGCACTCGCGCGAGTTTGCCGGTCGTCGTGGTCTTGCCGGTGCCGTTCACGCCCGCCACCAGCACGACCGCGGGCTGCTTCTTGCCGTCTACCTCGTGCGGCAGGGCCCGGACGGAGCGCTCGGCGTCCGTGGACAGCGCCGCGGTCAGCACCTCGTGCAGCAGTTCGCGGGCTTCGTCCGATGTGCGCACCGCGCGGCGGTTCAGTTCGTCGCGCAGCCGGTCCACGATCTGGGTCGTCGTGGCTGCGCCGAGGTCCGCCATGAGCAGCGTGTCTTCGACGTCCTGCCACGAGTCCTCGTCCAGGTCGCCGCCGCCGAGCAGGCCCAGCAGGCTCTGCCCGAACACCGACCGGGACTTCGACAGGCGGCCGCGCAGGCGCTCGAGCCGGCCGGCCGGGGACTCGATCTCCTCGATCGGCTCGACCGTTCCCGGCACGACCGCTTCGGGAGCTTCTTCCTCGACCGGTTCGGGGAGCTTGACGTCGCGCACCGTGCGCTGGTCGGAGTCGCGCGGGACCGCGGCGTCGTCGCCGACCGCGGGCTGGCCGTCGACTTCCGGCCGGTCCTCGACGGGGTGCTCGACCACCGACTCCTGCGAAGGCTCCGGCTCCGGCGAAGGAGCAGGCTCGGGTTTCGCCTCGACGGCCGTTCCGCCGGACGCGAAGGAGATCCCGCCGCTCGCGGCGTACCCGCCGCCCTTCGGCTTCTCCTCGACCTTGCGCTGTTCGGCGATGCTGATCCGCCGCTTGCGCGCGATGAGCAGCCCGGACACCAGCACGGCGACCAGGACGACGACGGCGACGACAACGATCCAGAACCAGGTGCTCGACACGCCACCATCCTGTCATCCGCGTGCACAAGCCACCGGACACCCCACCGCGAGGCCAACGAGTAACGCGAACGGTTCCGATTCGGCCAAGACTCCACGAAGCGTCTTGCGCCACCCCTTCCGCGTTGACTAGACCACATCGGATGACCACCCCCGCCGGCCACTGTTTCCGCGTCCTCGGGCTGCTGTCGGGCACGTCCGTGGACGGAATCGACGTCGCGGTCGCCGAAATCCGCGAAGACGACGGGACCGTCGTCCTCACCCCGCTCGGCGAGCTCGACATGCCGTATCCCGCCGACCTCCGCGCGGACCTCCTCGACGCGTTCCCGCCGCGGCCGAGCAGCGCGCGGCAGCTGACCGTCCTCGACACCCGGGTCGGCCAGGCGTTCGCGGACGCGGCCGCGCGCGGGATCGCCGCGTACGGGCCGGTGGACGTGATCGCCTCGCTCGGCCAGACCGTCTACCACTGGGTCGAAAACGGCGTCGCGCTCGGCACGCTCCAGCTCGGCCAGCCGGCGTGGATCGCCGAGCGCACCGGCGTGCCGGTGATCGCCGACCTCCGCATCCGCGACATCACCGCGGGCGGTCAGGGCGCGCCGCTGGCGAGCACGCTCGACGCGATGTGGCTGCGCGGCCTCGCCGAGGAGACCGGACGTCCGGTGGCCGCGCTCAACCTCGGCGGCATCGCGAACATCACCGTGGTCACGCAGTCGGACAAGGTGCTCGCGTACGACACCGGCCCGGCCAACGCGCTGCTCGATCTCGCCGCCGCCCACGTCAGCGACGGCAAGCTGTCCGCCGACGTCGACGGACGGCTCGCGCTCGCCGGCTCGGTCCGGAAGGACCTGCTCGACCGGTTGCTCGCCGACCCCTATTTCGCCGCCCCTCCCCCGAAATCCACTGGCAAAGAGCACTTCCACGGCGGATACCTGAACGCAGCCCTGTCCGGTCTGCCGTCGTTGTCCGCGGAGGATCTGCTGGCGACGCTCACCGAGCTGACCGCCGCGACGGTCGCCGCGGAATGCCGGCGGCACGGCGTCGCGACCGTTGTCGCGTCCGGCGGCGGCGTCGCGAACCCGGCGACCATGGCGGCGCTGGCGCGGCATCTTCCCGAAGGCGCGCTCCGCACCAGCGACGACCTCGGCCTCCCCGGCTCCGGCAAAGAGGCCTACTTGACCGCGCTGCTCGGCTGGCTGAGCTGGTGCGGCGTCCCGGCGACGCTGCCCTCGGCCACCGGTGCGAGCGGTCCCCGCCTGCTCGGCGCGCTGACGCCGGGTGCGGCGCCCCTGAATCTCCCCGCCCCGCTGGGGGGCGCCGCGACCCGGCTCCGGGTCGCGGAATCCGGGCAACCACGGTAGGAGAACCCCATGAATCCAGTCGATCTGGTGATCGTCATCGTGTACCTCGCGGCGATGCCGGTCATCGGCGTGCTGGTCGGACGCAGACAGAAGTCCGCGAACGACTACTTCGTCGGCGAGCGCAGCATGCCCTGGTGGGCGGTCACGCTCTCGGTGGTCGCCACCGAGACGTCCACGCTCACCGTCATCTCGACGCCCGGGCTCGTGTTCGGCAGCGCCTTCCTGTTCCTCGAAGTCGCGTTTGGCTACATCATCGGCCGCGTGATCGCCGCGTTCGTGCTGCTGCCGCGCTACTTCCGCGGCAACTACGTGAGCGCGTACGAATTCCTCGGCCGCCGCTTCGGCCGCGGGCTGCAGGGCACCGCGTCGGTCACCTTCGTGGTGACGCGGCTGCTCGCCGAGGGGCTGCGGCTGTTCGCCGGGGCGATCCCGATCAAGGCGATCCTCGGCCACTACGGCATCCACACCGAGTACTGGCACATCGTCGTGCTGCTGACCGCGCTGACCGTGGTCTACGCGTTCGTCGGCGGCATCAAGTCGGTGATCTGGGTGGACGTCATCCAGTGGTCGCTCTACATCCTCGGCGCGATCGGCGCGGTGATCTTCCTGTCCACGAAGCTGCCGTCCGGCTGGACGCAGATCGCTTCGAGCCAGGGCCGGTTCCAGCTCACCGACTTCGCGTCGAACCTGCTCACCAACCCGTACGCGTTCCTCTGCGCGGTAGTCGGCGGCGCGTTCCTGTCGATGGCTTCGCACGGTGCGGACCAGCTGATCGTCGGCCGTCTGCTGTCCTGCCGGAACCTGCGCGACGGCCAGCGCGCGCTGATCGGCTCGT
The DNA here is from genome assembly GCF_004522315.1 of Amycolatopsis sp. CFH S0740. Classification (NCBI taxonomy): domain Bacteria; kingdom Bacillati; phylum Actinomycetota; class Actinomycetes; order Pseudonocardiales; family Pseudonocardiaceae; genus Amycolatopsis; species Amycolatopsis sp. CFH S0740. The sequence continues at coordinate 104,389 of NZ_SDLS01000029.1, forward strand.
CCATCGTGGTGTTCATCCAGTTCGCGCTGTTCCTGCTCGTCGGCGCGATGCTGTGGGTCTACACCGGCGGCAAGACCGGCGCGACGGCCACCGCGGTCGCGGCCGGGAAGATGTCCGGCGACGACGTGTTCTCCAACTTCATCGTCAACGACCTTCCGGTCGGCCTCGCCGGGCTCTTGATCGCCGGCATTCTCGCGTCGACCATGGGCGCGCTCGCGTCCGCGCTCAACGCGCTGTCCACCTCCACGATCGCCGATCTCTACCAGCGGTTCACGCACAAGTCGATCGAGGACGCCAAACTGCTCCGGCACGGTCGCATGTGGACACTCATCTGGGCGGCCGTGTTCGCGGTGTTCGCCTCGATGTTCACCAACTCGAAGGACCCGGTGATCCAGCAGGGCCTCGGGATCGTCGGCTACACCTACGGCGCGCTGCTCGGGTCGTTCTTCCTCGGCCTGCTGGTGCGCAAGGCCCGCCAGTCCGACGCGGTGATCGCGTTCGCCTGCTCGGTGGTCGGGATGGCCTTCCTGATCCTGTTCGTGAAATTCGACAAGGCGACCACCGAGGTGCACATCCAGTTCGGCGCGGCGACGAAGACGCTCGTGCCGCTGGCGACGTATTGGTACACCTTCGCCGGCGTGCTGATCACGCTGATCGTGGGCGGGCTGCTGTCGCTGCGGCGGCGCGGTGCCGACCCGAACGTCGAGCAGGTCGAGGAGCCCGCGGAAACCCCTGCCTAGCAAGGGCTTTTCTCTCGCCGGGTTCCCTCGGGAGCCCGGCGAGAGCGCGTTTACGGCTGTGTGTAGAAGACCATGCCGTCCTTGTCGCAGCCGATCCGGCCGCTGCCCTGCGCGCCGGTGTCGGCCATGCACCGCCAGCCGCTCACGTTCAGCACGTGCGCGGTGCCCTCGGCCTTTTTCGGCGCGTCCTCGAAGTACTGGGTGATCACGTTGATCGCCTCGGTGCAGCCAGGGCGACCGGCCTTGGTCTCGGCGGCGGCCAGGCCGACCTTTCCGTTGGGCGCGTCGATCGGGCCGCAATCGACCGGCGGGCCGACCGTTTCCCCAGCGTCCGAGCTGCTGTCCTGGGATTCGCCCGGGCTGTGCGTCTTGCTCGACGGCGCTGCTTTGCTGCTCGGCAGGGGGCTCGCCGGCACGGACGTGACAGTGAGCGCGACCGACGGCGGGGACGAGACGGCGGCCGCCGGGTCGCTGCTCCCGCCGCAAGCCGAGAGCAGGGCGCCGAACGCGAGAATCGACGCCGTGACAACGGCTTTGGGCACCATCGCGCGCATGAAGAAGTACCTCCCCGGCTCTCGGCCGCCGTTCGGCCGGATTCACTCTATGGGGCCAACGCCGGGTCGGCAGTGTGACAGCGAACGGCCCGGCCTCCCCTCGATGCGGGAAAGCCGGGCCGCCGGCGGAATCGCTTAGTGGATCACGACCTGCCGCACGTGCACGAAGTTCAGGTCGCCGCCCTGCCAGCGCCCGAGGTCGGTCCGGCCGCCGTCCCAGTACAGGGTGACCGAGTTGTTGCCGGAGTCGACCCGGGTGACGCCGCCCAGGTCCACGTACGTCGCGCCGCTGTTGGCGAAGCAGGCGACATCGCTGCCGTCCCACGGGCTTCCGCCCGCGAGGCGCAGCTGGACGAAGTCGGTGCGGCCGTTGCACGCGACCCGGTCGATGGCGAACGCCTGACCGGCCGGAACGGTGACGGCCAGCGCGAGCGCCGCGGCGCCGCCGATCGCGAGTCTCTTGACGAGTGAAGGCATGATCGCTGTGGAACCTTTCTCCCAGTGCTGCCTTGAAGGTGCGCCCGGCTCAACCGCGCCGCCGGACAAGACCGACCGTGCCAGCCCCGGACGGCGAGCGGACAGCCGCGGCGCCCGCTTCTACCCGTTCGTACCCGGGGCGCGAGAGAAAAGTGCCGCACTCACACGGCCTTGCCGTGGAACGAAAGACCCTTGCTGCCGCAGAAAATCTGCTTGCTGCCGCCGTTTCCGCCGTCGTATCCGCAGTTCCAGCCGTCGACGTCGAGGAAACGCCCGGTGCCCTCGGCCTTGGTCGGGGCCTGGGCCAGATAGTCGGACATCACGTTGATCGCTTCGGTGCAGCCGACGGTTCCGGCGGGCATCGCCTCGGTCACCACGTCGACCTTGCCGCCGGGGCCGTCGATGGGGCCGCAGTCCGCGCCGTTGCCGAGTTCTCCCTTGCCCGGCAAGCGGTCGCCGGGCTGTTCCTTGGCCGGGGTCGAGCGCGGCTTGGGCTTGCTCTGGTGCGCCGGGGCCTGGGCGGACGGCGTGGGCGTCGCGGAAGAAGTCGGTGCGGCCACGGAAGAAGCGGTCGGCGCGGCCGAGAGCGCAGTCGGCGCGGCTGCGGCCTGCCCGGTCGGCGAGCCGCCGCCGCACGCGGCGACCGCGAGGGCGGCGCCGAGCAGCGAACCGGAAATCAGGGTGCGGGCCACGATGGTGCGCATTGTCGAATCCCCTCCAGGATGTGGTGCTTGCGAACACCCCTGAAGACGCACGGATCCGGCAGCAGTTGGCCGATCGGACAGCAGTCCGGCCAGCCCTGCCCGTTCGGGCAGGATCGGCTGAACGGCGCAACCCCGCTCAGGAAGCCGGGACGGGTTCCTCTTCCGCCGTGCGCAGCCGCTGCGAGATCACCTTGGTGATGCCGTCGCCCTGCATGCTCACGCCGTACAGCGCGTCGGCGATCTCCATCGTCGGCTTCTGGTGCGTGATGATGATCAGCTGCGACGAATCGCGCAGCTGCTCCAGCAGGCCGATCAGCCGGCGCATGTTGGTGTCGTCCAGCGCCGCCTCGACCTCGTCCATCACGTAGAAGGGCGAAGGGCGGGCGCGGAAGATCGCCACCAGCATGCCGACCGCCACCAGCGACTTTTCGCCACCGGACAGCAGCGACAGCCGCTTGACCTTCTTGCCCGGCGGGCGCGCCTCGACGTCGACGCCGGTGGCGAGCAGGTCGTTCGGCTCGGTGAGCACCATCCGGCCCTCGCCGCCGGGGAACAGCACGCCGAAGACGGTCTCGAACTCGCGCGCCACGTCGGCGTAGGCCGAGGTGAAGACCTCCAGGATCTTCTCGTCGACCTGCTTGATGACGGCCTCGAGGTCCTTGCGGGTGTCCTTGAGGTCTTCCAGCTGGGTGGAGAGGAACTTGTACCGCTCCTCCAGCGCCGCGAATTCCTCCAGCGCCAGCGGGTTCACCTTGCCCAGCAGGGTCAGGTCCTTCTCCGCGCGCTTGGCGCGGCGGGCCTGGGTGTCGCGGTCGTACGGCATCGGCGGCGGCGGGGTGACGTCCTCGCCGCGCTCCTTGGCCGCCTCGTACTCGGCCATCTCGCCCGCGCTCGGCGGCACCGGCACGTTCGGGCCGTACTCCTCGACCAGGTCCGCCAGCCCGATGCCGAAGTCCTCGGCGATCTTGGCTTCCAGCGTTTCCAGCCGCAGCTTCTGCTCGGCGCGCAGCACCTCGTCGCGGTGGACGGCGTCGGTCAGCTTCTCGAGTTCACCGGACAGCTCGCGCACCTTCGCGCGCACCGCGGTGAGCGCGGTTTCGCGGGTTTGGCGCTGCGCCTGGGCTTCGTCGCGCTCGGCAGCCGCGCGCTGCACGGACAGCTCGATCCGCTCCAGCGCGAATTCACCGGCGTTGACGACCGCGTTCGCGATTTCCGCGCCACGCTCGCGCGCTTCCCTGGCCTTGGCCGCGCGCTCGCGGGCCTGCTGCTCGGCATAGGCTGCGCGGCGCAACGATTCCGCGCGCCCGGCGATGCTGCGCGCGCGTTCCTCGGCAGTGCGCTGCGCGAGCCGCGCTTCGACTTCTTCCTGCCGCACCACGGCAAGCTGCTCGGCAGCCTCGTCGCGCTCGGCAGTGTCCGGGTCGTCTTCGACCGGCTGCTCGGCGACCGCGGCGAGGCGTTCTTCCAGCTCTGCCAACTGTTCCAGCGCCTGCTCGCGGCTCTGCTCGACCTTCGCACGCTGCTGGGTCAGCCGTTCGACCTCGGCCTGCGCGGACCGCGCCGCCTGCTGCAACCGGTTGAGCCGCTCGGAGGAACGGGCCTTGCGCACCTTGGCTTCGCCCAGCGCGTCCTTCGCCTGTCCGACCTCTTCACGCCGGGACTGCTGCTCGGCGCGGGCGCCTTCCAGTTCGGCGGAGTACTGCTCCAGCGCGCGTTCGGCCGTACGCAAGCGTTCCTGCGCCTCGTCGACCGCTGCCTGGACCTCGATCACGCTCTCACGAGCGGCGGAACCACCGGCGATCCAGTCGGCCCCGAAGACATCGCCCTCGGCGGTGACCGCCCGCACCTGAGGGTGCTGCGCCACGAGCTGGCGCGCGCTTTCCAGATCCGGCACCAGCGCGAGCCGGTCCAGCGCCTTCTCGACCGCGGGACGCAACTGCTCCGGCGCGCTGACGACCTCGCGAGCCCAGCGGGCGCCCTCGGGCAGCGGCGGCCACGAGCTGGTGTCCACAGTGGACCCAGCACCGGCAGGCACGATCCCGGCGCGGCCGGAATCGGTTTCCTTCAAGTACTTCAGCGCGGACAGCGCGTTCTCGCCGCCGGACACCGCGACCGCGTCGGCCACCGGTCCGAGCGCGGCGGCCAGCGCGACCTCGTGCCCCGGCTGCACGGTCAGCAACGCGGCGACCGAACCGAGCAGGCCCGGCAATTCCGCGGACGCGCCGAGCAGCGCACCCGCGCCGTCCTTGCGCTTGAGCCCCATCGACAAGGCCTCGACGCGAGCCTTCTCCGACGCGATCTCGCGCTCGGAACCGCGTTCGGCCTTCACCAGTTCTTCGACGCGAGCCTTGGCGGCGTTGTTCGCCTCCACCGCGCGGTCGTGGCGCTGCTGCAGCTCGGCGTCGTCGGATTCTTCCGTGCCGCCAACGGCTTTGGCTTCTTCCAGCTCCTCGACCGCGATTTCCGCGCGCTCGGCCGCTTCCTGCAGCCCGACGGTGAGCCGGTCGACCTCTTCCGCGGTCGCGCCGTTCTTGCTGCGCAACGCTTCGACCTGACCGGTCAGCTTCGCCATGCCCTCGCGACGGTCGGCGATCGCGCGGACCGCGGCCCAGTGCGCGCGCTCCGCGGCCTGCACCCGCTGTTCGAGATCTTCCCGGCGCAGCACGGTTTCCGCGAGAAGTTCGCGGGCCTCCATGACCGCCTCGGTCAGCTCCTGCTCGCGCTCCGCGGCCTGTTCCGCCTCGGCGAGCAGTTCCTCCGGGTCACGGCCGCCGGTGGGCGCGGAGACGTCGGAAGAAAGGTGCCGCTGCCGCTCGACGGCCAGCCGCACGGTGCCGCGCAACCGTTCGGTGAGCGCCGACAGCTTGTACCAAGTCTCCTGCGCGATCTGCAGCCGCGGCGCGTCCTCGGCGAGCGAAGCCTCCAGCTCGGTTTCTTCCGCGGACACGATTTCCAACGCCTGCTCGACCTCGGCGCGGCGCTGGCGGGCGGTGCGCTCGTCGGCTTCGTCCCGCTGGATCGACTCGCGCTGGGTGACCAGGTCGTCGGCGAGCAGCCGGAGCCGGGCGTCGCGCAGGTCGGACTGCACCGACTGGGCCTTGCGGGCGATCTCGGCCTGTTTGCCCAGCGGTTTGAGCTGGCGGCGCAGTTCGGTGGTGAGGTCGGTGAGCCGGTCGAGGTTGCCCTGCATGTTGTTGAGCTTGCGCAGGGTCTGCTCTTTGCGCTTGCGGTGCTTGAGGACGCCCGCGGCCTCCTCGATGAACGCGCGCCGCTCCTCGGGCTTGGATTCCAGGATCGCCGACAGCTGGCCCTGCCCGACGATGACGTGCATCTCACGGCCGATGCCGGAGTCCGACAGCAGTTCCTGGACGTCCATCAGCCGGCAGCGGTCGCCGTTGATCTCGTACTCGCTCGCGCCGTCGCGGAACATCCGGCGGGTGATGGAGACCTCGGCGTACTCGATGGGCAGCGCGCCGTCGGCGTTGTCGATGGTGAGCGTGACCTCGGCGCGGCCCAGCGGGGCGCGTCCCGCGGTGCCGGCGAAGATGACGTCTTCCATCTTGCCGCCGCGCAGGTCCTTCGCGCCCTGGGTGCCCATGACCCAGCGCAGCGCGTCGAGGACGTTCGACTTTCCGGAGCCGTTCGGGCCGACCACGCAGGTGATGCCGGGTTCGAAGCGCAGCGTGGTCGCCGAGGCGAAGGACTTGAAGCCCTTGAGCGTCAGGCTTTTCAGGTGCACGTGCTGCCGACCCCTCTTGGCCACGGGTACTGGATGGCTACCGGTTCCCCCGGTTCGGGACAGGCTACCCGGGGGTTCTCCGGCGCCGTGGGAGGCCGGGCCGCCCGGGCGCGCCTAGCACAGGACCGACCGCCCCGGCAACCCCAAGCACCCCGTCAGCCGCAGCCGCCCCACCCGCCTCAGCGTTCGGCGAACCCGTCCAGCCCGCCCTTGGCGGCGGTCCAGCGTTCAACTACCTGATCCACTCTTCCGGGTGAGGTTCCGGAGCGCAGCGCGCTCAGCAACTGCGCACAGTTGCCCCGGCTACCCTCCGCGACCACCTCGACACGCCCGTCCGGGAGATTCCTGGCGAATCCGGTCAGCCCGAGTTCCAGCGCCCGGCTCCGGGTCCACCAGCGAAAACCGACACCCTGCACCTGCCCGTGCACCCAGGCGGCCAGCCGGACGGGCGATTCCTGCTCGTTCACCGGCCCCATCCTGCCGCACACCCCCGGCTGCGGACGGTGACGGCCCCGTCCCTCGGTCGCGCGAACGGGTGCTGAGCAGTGATAACCTCCCGCCTGGCATCCGGGGCCGGAGCCCCGCTCCCCCGTTGCCGCCCCTCGACTTGAGCGTTGACCCCTTCTAAGGAGCCTGCATGTCCCGTCCCGACGGGCCTGAACCAAGCTCAGCGTCGCCCGAGATCGCGGTGAGCGCTGCCCCCACCGCTCCGCCGAAGGGCGCGAGCGGGAGGCTGAGCCGCTCCGGCTACGCGATCCTGGGCGTCAGCGGCCTCGTGGTCGCGACGGCCTTCGCCGCGGTCGCCGAACTCGCCGGCCCCGGCTCGGTCACCGACACCGCGACGAACACCACCGGCGGCGGCCAGGGCGGACTGCAGGGCAGCTCCCAGGTAGTCGTGCCGGGCAACGCCGTCCCCGGCGGCCCGATGACCGTCCCCGGCTCGCCGACCCCCGGCCAGACCTCCCCGCCGACCCCGACCACGGTGGTGGCGGTGGGCCCGGACGGGAAGCCGACGACGAGCGTGATCACGCCTCCGCCGAACGCCGGTCAGCCCGGCGGACAGCCTGGTGGCGGGCAACCGGTGCCGGGCACGACGTCGGACCGCAGCGACCCGCCGACCAGCCACCCGACGACGCCGAAACCGCCGACCAGCTCCACGGCCTCGACGACGCCGTCCACCCCGCCGAGCACCCCCTCGTCGCCTCCGGACAGCCCGCCGCCCAGCTCTGGCAGCAGTTCGACCGGCGGCCAGCCGTCGTCGTCCTCGTCGCCGAGCGCGTCCACTTCGGACACCAACCCGACGAGTTCCACCAGCCGCTGAAGTACGTGAGGGGAACCCTGAGGGAATCTGATTCCCTCAGGGTTCCCCTCACGGCTTTTCTGGCAGCTCAGGCCTCGAAGCGGTACCCCATCCCAGGTTCGGTGAGCAAGTGCCGCGGCCGTGAAGGCTCCGGCTCCAGCTTCCGCCGCAATTGCGCCAGATACACCCGCAGATAATGGGATTCCGTCTCATACGACGGCCCCCACACCTCGTGCAGCAGCTGTTTCTGTGCCACCAGCCGGCCGCGGTTGCGGACCAGCAGTTCCAGCACTCCCCATTCCGTCTTGGTCAGGTGCACCTCGCGTCCCTCGCGCAGCACCTTCTTCGCGGCCAGGTCGATCGTGAACGAGCCGGTGTCCACCACCGCTTCCGCGCCGTCCGTGCCGCCGACCGACGAGCGGCGGACCGCGGCTCGCAGGCGGGCCAGGAGTTCGTCCATGCCGAACGGTTTGGTGACGTAATCGTCCGCACCGGCGTCCAGTGCCTGGACCTTGTCCGCCGAATCACCGCGCGCGGACAGCACGATGATCGGCACCGTCGTCCAGCCGCGCAGGCCTGCGATCACCTCGGTGCCGTCTAAATCAGGCAGGCCGAGATCGAGCACCACCACGTCGGGTTTCGTTTCGGCGACCGCTTTCAGCGCAGCGGTGCCGTCGTGCGCGGTGATCACCTTGTACCCGCGTGCGTTGAGGTTGATCCGCAACGCACGCACGATCTGCGGTTCATCGTCGACGACCAGCACCGTCGCCGCTGGATCGGCAGTCATCGCGCCACCCCCTCCTCCGCCGGTTCGGCTTCCACGAGTTCCCGGCCGGTACAGGCCGGCAGCGAGATCACCACCGTCAACCCTCCACCAGGAGTGTCCTCCGCGCGAACGGTACCGCCCATCGCCTCGGTGAACCCCTTCGCGACCGACAAGCCGAGCCCGACGCCCGGCGTCGAGTCCCGGTCGCCGCCCAGTCGCTGGAACGGCGCGAACGCGGACTCCGCGGTCCCCTTCCGCAGGCCCTTTCCGTGGTCGACAATCCGCAGTTCCACGAACTCCGAATGCGCGCTGGCCCGCGCGGAAACGTCGCCGCCGCCGTGTCGGAGAGCGTTGTCGAGCACGTTCGCGATCACTCGTTCCAGCAGGCCGGGATCTGCTTGCACCGAAGGCAATCGTGCGTCCACCGATACCTGCACGTTGTGCGAGTTGTCCACATTGGACAGTGCATGCGCGACCACTTCGTCGTAACCGACCGGCCGCAGGTGCGGGGTGACCGCGCCGGTCGCCAGCCGCGACGAGTCGAGGAGGTTGTCGATCAGCCCGGCGAGCCGGTCCGCGGAAAGCTCCACCGCTTCCATCAGTTCCTCAGTGTCCTCATCGGACAGCGAAAGATCCGGCGCGCGCAGACTGCCGATCGCCGCCTTGATGGACGTGAGCGGCGTCCGCAGGTCATGTCCGACCGCGGACAGCAGCGTCGTGCGCAACTCGGTCGCCTCAGCCTTGCGTTCGGCGGCCGCCGCAGCCGCTGCCATACGCTGCTGCCGCAAGGCGAGCAATGCTTGTCCCGCAACGGCTTCGAGCACCCGACGGTCCGCCGCGGGCAATGCGCGACCGCGCAATGTCAGGTGGACGTCAGCAGTCACCGCAATGTCCACATCAGCCTCATCCGGATCCGCACACGGCTCGCCGCCGGACAGCGCGACCTTGTCCCACTTGCCATTGCGTTTCTCCAGCAGCGTCACGGAAGTGAGGCCAAAGTTCTCTCGTACCTTCTCCAGCAACCGCTCGATCGGGTTCGGATTGGTCAACACCGTTCGCGCATAAGACGCCAACAACGACGCCTCCGTGCGAGCCCGCGCCGCTGCCACTCCCCGCCGCGCGGCGGAAGCGACGACCAGCGCCACCATCACCGCCACGACGATCATCACGATCAGCGTCACGACGTTCTGCGGACTGTGCACATTCAGTGTGTACAGGGGCGGCGTGAAGAAGAAATTCAGCAGCCCGGCCCCGAAAATCGCGGCTACCAGCGCCGGACCGAGCCCGCCCACCAATGCGACGATGACGGTGGCCAGCACGTAAAGGATCACGTCAGTGGAGAACTCGACCGCGTCGCGCAGCAGCACGCCGAGACCGGTCGCGATGACCGGTGCCACGATGCTCAGCACCCAGCCCAGCACGAGCCGCGATGGGGCCAGCGGGCTCGTGCCCAGCCGCGCCCGCAGCCGTCCGCCGGCGTAGGAGTGCGTGACCATGTGCACGTCGATCGGCCCGGACTGCTGCACCACGGTCGCGCCGATGCCCTGGTCGAAAAGCCGCGCGATCCGGGACCGCCGCGAGGTGCCGATGACCAGCTGCGTCGCGTTGACCCCGCGCGCGAAGTCGAGCAGCGCCGTGGGCACGTCGTCGCCGACCACCGCGTGAAACGTCGCGCCGACCTCCTCGGCCAGCGTGCGGCAGCGGGCCATCGCGGTCGGCCCGAGCCCGGCCAGGCCGTCGCCGCGCAGAATGTGCACGACCTGCAGTTCCGCGCCCGCCCGGGTGGCGATCCGGCTAGCGCGCCGGATCAGCGTCTCGCTTTCCGGACCGCCGGTGATCGACACGACCACCCGTTCGCGCGTTTCCCACGTATCGGTGATCTTCTGTTCGGCGCGATAACGCTGCAGCGCGACGTCGACCTGGTCGGCCACCCACAGCAGCGCCAGCTCGCGCAAAGCGGTGAGGTTGCCGGGCCGGAAGTAGTTGCCCAGCGCGGCGTCGATGCGCTCGGCAGGGTAGACGTTGCCGTGCGCGAGCCGCCGCCGCAGCGCCTCCGGCGTGATGTCGACCAGCTCCAGCTGCTCCGCGCGGCGCACGACCTCGTCCGGCACGGTTTCCTGCGGGGTGACGCCGGTGATGCGCTCGACGACGTCGTTGAGGCTCTGCAGGTGCTGGACGTTGACCGTGGACAGCACGTCGATGCCCGCTTCGAGCAGCTCGTCGATGTCCTGCCAGCGCTTCTCGTTCCGTCCGCCGGGCACGTTCGTGTGCGCCAGCTCGTCCACGACGACGACCTCGGGCGCGCGGGCGAGCACCGCGTCGAGGTCCATCTCGGCGAACTCGTGCCCGCGATGGCTGACCGTGCGCCGCGGCACGACCTCCAGCCCGTCGAGCAGGTCGGCGGTCTTCTCGCGGCCGTGCGTTTCGACCAGGCCGACGACCACGTCCGTGCCGCGGTCCAGACGACGGCGGGCTTCGCCGAGCATGGCGAAGGTCTTGCCGACGCCCGGAGCCGCGCCGAGGTAGATGCGCAGTTCGCCTCGGCGCGGCTTCGGGGGTGTGTCAGGGGTGCTCACTGTGTCAGTGTGCGCCAGGAGCGGCCGAATGCACGGCAAGGTTGAGCCGGAGCACATTCACGCCCGGCACCCCGATCCCGTTGCCGCTCGTGTTGTCCGCGACCAGCTGCCGCACCTTCTCCTCGCTCAACCCGGTGTTGCGGGCCACGCGAAGCACCTGGAGATCGGCGTACGCGACGCTGATCGCCGGGTCGAGGCCCGAGCCCGAAGCGGTCACCGCGTCCGCGGGCACCTCCGCCGGGGTGACGCCCTCGCGTTGGGCGATCAGCGCCCGCCGCTGCGCGATGGCTTTGGTCAGATCCTCGTTGTACGGCCCCTTGTTGGACGGCCCCGACGTCGACGGGTCGCCCGGCCCGAGCACGTCCTTCGAACCGGCCGAGGGCCGGTTGTGGAACCACGGGTCGCGCGCCGGGTCCGCGGCGACCGGGTCGATCCCGATCAGCGACGAGCCGACGGCCTGGCCGTGCAGCGTCACCACCGAACCCTCGGCGTGCCCCTGGAGGCCGGGGACGCGGGACACCGCCCACACGCCCAGCGGGTAACCGATGCCGAGCAGCACGGTCATCGCGAGGAGCAGGCGCAGGCCCGCCCAGGTCTGCTTGAGCAAGACGTTCATGTCAGCCAATCCCTGGAATGTGGCGCACGATCAGGTCGATCACCCAGATCCCGAGGAACGGGCTGACGATCCCGCCGAGGCCGTAGACGAGCAGGTTGCGGCGCAGCAGCGCGGACGCCGACGACGGCCGGTACCGCACGCCGCGCAGGGCGAGCGGGATCAGCGCGACGATGATCAGCGCGTTGAAGATCACCGCGGAGAGGATCGCCGACTTCGGCGTCGCCAGGTGCATGATGTTGAGCGCGCCGAGCTGGGCGAAGATGCCGGTGAACATCGCCGGCAGGATGGCGAAGTACTTCGCCAGGTCGTTCGCCACGCTGAACGTGGTGAGCGCGCCGCGGGTGATCAGCAGCTGTTTGCCGATGCCGACGATCTCGATCAGCTTCGTCGGGTTCGAATCGAGGTCGACCATGTTGCCCGCCTCTTTCGCCGCCATGGTCCCGGTGTTCATCGCGACGCCGACGTCGGACTGCGCGAGCGCGGGCGCGTCGTTCGTGCCGTCGCCGGTCATCGCGACGAGCCGCCCGCCCTCCTGTTCCTTCTTGATGAGCGCCATCTTGTCCTCGGGCTTGGCCTCGGCGAGATAGTCGTCGACGCCCGCGTCCTCGGCGATCGCGCGTGCGGTGAGCGGGTTGTCGCCGGTGATCATCACTGTCTTGATGCCCATCGAGCGCAGTTCCTCGAACCGCTCCTTCATGCCCGGCTTCACCACGTCCGACAGCCGGATGACCCCGCGCACGAACGCCGTCCCGTTCGCCGCTTCCGCGACCACCAGCGGGGTTCCGCCCTGCTGGCTGATCTCGTCCACGACGCGTTCGGTCTCGTCCGGAACGTCGCCGCCGCGGTCTCGGACCCACTGGCGCACCGCCGAAGTCGCGCCCTTGCGCACCTCGCGGCCGTCCAAGTCGACGCCGCTCATCCGGGTCTGCGCGGTGAACGGAACGAACTCGGCGAGCTTCTCGCTGTCGTCCGCCGCGCCCGGAAGCCCGTGCTGCTCGGCGATCAGCTCGACAATGCTGCGTCCTTCCGGCGTGCCGTCGGCGAGGCTGGAGAGCCGGGCCGCGCGCGCCAGATCGTCCATAGTGGACTTGCCGACCGGGATCAGCTCGGTCGCGCGCCGGTTGCCGAAGGTGATCGTTCCGGTCTTGTCGAGCAGCAGCGTCGAGACGTCGCCGGCGGCTTCGACCGCACGGCCGGAGGTGGCGAGGACGTTGCGCTGCACCAACCGGTCCATTCCGGCGATGCCGATCGCGCTCAGCAGCGCGCCGATCGTGGTCGGGATCAGGCAGACCAGCAGCGCGCTCAGCACGATCACCGACTGCTGGCTGCCGGAGTACGCGGCCATCGGCTGCAGTGCCACGACGGCGAGCAGGAAGATGATGGTCAGCGTCGACAGCAGGATGGTCAGCGCGATCTCGTTCGGCGTCTTCTGCCGGGAAGCGCCTTCCACCAAAGCGATCATCCGGTCCACAAAGGACTCGCCGGGCTTGGTGCTGATCCGCACGACAATCCGGTCGCTCAGCACCGTGGTGCCGCCGGTGACCGCCGAACGGTCGCCGCCGGACTCCCGGATCACCGGGGCCGATTCGCCGGTGATGGCCGATTCGTCGACCGTAGCGATGCCTTCGACGACGTCGCCGTCGCCCGGGATCACCTCCCCGGCCTCGACCACCACGCGGTCGCCGACTCGCAGGTCTACACCGGGCACCTGCTCCTCGGAACCGTCCTCGGTAAGCCGCCGCGCGACAGTCTCTTTTTTGGTCCGCCGCAACGATTCCGCCTGCGCTTTGCCTCGTCCTTCGGCGACGGCCTCGGCCAGGTTCGCGAACACGACGGTGAACCACAGCCACACGGCGATGAGGATCGAGAACACGCTCGGGTCGGTGATCGCGAAGACGGTGGTCAGGACCGAACCGGCCCACACCACGAACATCACCGGGTTTTTGAGCTGGTGGCGCGGGTTTAGCTTGCGCAGCGCGTCCGGCATGGACGACCACAGCTGCTTCGGACTGAAGACGCCCGCTCCGACGCGTCCGGCGTTCTCTACGTGATGCTGCGTCTCCTCTTCCGGAGTCCGCTCCTGAGTGATGGTCATGCCAACGCCTCCGCGATGGGCCCCAGCGCGAGCGCCGGGATGAACGTGAGGGCCGCGACGAGGACGACAGTGCCGGTCAGCAACGTCCCGAACAGCGGCCCGGTGGTGGGCAGCGTGCCCGAGGTTTCGGGAACTTTCTTCTGCGAGGCAAGCGATCCCGCCAGGCAGAGCACCGCGACGATGGGTACGAACCGGCCGATCAGCATGGCCACCGACAGCGACGCCTGGAACCAGTCGCTGGTCGCGGTGAGACCGCCGAACGCGCTGCCGTTGTTGTTGCCCGCGGACGTGTAGCCGTAGAGGACTTCCGACAGCCCGTGCGGACCCGAGTTGCCGAGCGCGTCCCGGGTGCCCGGCAGCAGCAAGGCGATTCCGGAGCCGAGCAGGACCACGGTGGGCATCGCCAGCATCGAGATCGCCGCGCAGGTGACCTCGCGCTTGCCGAGTTTCTTGCCCAGGTATTCCGGCGTGCGCCCGACCATTAGCCCGGCCAGGAACATCGCGATCACGGCCATGACGAGGATCCCGTACAGCCCGGTGCCGACGCCGCCCGGCGAAACCTCGCCGAAGAGCATGTTCAGCAGCGTGCCCCCGCCGCCGAGGCCGGACAGGCTGTCGTGCGCGCCGTTGACCGCGCCGGTCGACGTGCCGGTGGTGGTGTCGGCGAACAGCGACGTGCCGCCGATCCCGAACCGCAGTTCCTTGCCTTCGAGATTCGCTCCCGCGGCCAGCGCCGACGGGCTGTTCGTGCGCGCCTCGGACGTCCAGATCACCGCGAGCATCGCCGTCCACAGACCGGCCATCACCGACAGCAGGACGTAGCCCTGCTTGCGGTTGCCGACCAGCTGTCCGAAGGCGCGGGTCAGGCAGACCGGGATCACGAGGATCAGGAACATCTCGATGACGTTGGTCCACACGTTCGGGTTCTCGAACGGGTGCGCGGAGTTGGCGTTGAAGATGCCGCCGCCGTTCGTGCCGAGTTCCTTGATCGCTTCCTGGCTCGCCGCCGGGGCCAGCGCGATCGTGCTGCCGGAACCGTCCGGGTTCGTCACCGCGACGCCGGACCGCAGGCTCTGCACGACGCCGAGCGCGACGAGGACGAGCGCGAACACGAACGCCATCGGCAGCAGCACGCGGATCGTGCCGCGGGTCAGGTCGACCCAGAAGTTGCCGAGCCGGTCGGTGCGGGAGCGGACGAACCCGCGCGTCACCGCGATCGCCACGGCGAGCCCGACGCCCGCGGAGAGGAAGTTCTGCACGGTGAGCCCGGCCATCTGGACGAAGTGGCCCATGGTCGACTCGGGCGTGTAGGACTGCCAGTTCGTGTTGGTCACGAAGGAAACCGCGGTGTTGAACGCGACGGCGGGCGAAACCGGCCCGCGGTCGAAGTTCCACGGCAGGATCGACTGCAGGCGCTGCAGCAAGTACAGCAGGATCACCGAGACGAACGAGAAGCCGAGCACGCCCGAGGCGTAGGTCTTCCAGTGCTGTTCGGTGTTCGGGTCGACCCGCACGATCTTGTACAGGGTCCTCTCGATCCGCAGGTGCTTCTCGGTGGAGAAGACGCGGGCGAGGTAGTCGCCGAGGGGTTTGTAGACCACCGCGAGGGCGACCAGGAGCACGCCGGCTTGCAGGAAACCGGCCGCGACGTCACTCATCTCAGAATTTCTCCGGCCTCACGAGGGCGACGAACAGGTAGCCGAGGAGGCCAAGCGCCAGCAGCCCGCCGACGATGTTGGCCACGGTGCCCGCGCCGCTCACAGCTTCTCCAGCCCGCGCAGGACACCGGCGAGCACCGCGAAAACGCCGATGAGCAATAGGGCGTACAGCAAATCCGCCACGAGGCACCTCTCAGGAAGGGTCACCCGGCACGGGCGACCGTCGGTCGAGAGCCACTGTGCGGTCGTCGCGGAGGGTGAGCACCCGCGTCTGACGCCTCCTTGACGCCGCGACCTGGGGGCGTTTACGCGATCTTGACGGCCGGTGACCCGGGCCACTGCGGCAAGCGCCATCCGGGTCAGCGGGGTCACGTGACGTTCCGTAGTTGGTGGGTGACTTGCGGCACAGCTGGTAGCGGATCAAGGACAGAGAGTGCAATTCGGGCAGACAACGGTCGGGGGTCCGTGTTACACCTGAGTAACCAATAGTTGTATCAACTAACTAACTAGGTTCAGGGAGGGCTCGTATGTGCGGAATCGCGGGCTGGGTTTCCTACGACACGGATCTCACGCGGCAGCAGGAGATCGCGGACGCGATGACCGAGACCATGGCCTGCCGAGGACCGGACGACCGCGGGACCTGGGTCCGCCGCTCGGTCGCTCTCGGTCACCGCCGGCTCGCCATCATCGACCTGCCGGGCGGACGCCAGCCGATGAGCGTCAAGACCCCGAACGGCGAGGTCGCGATGGTCTACAGCGGCGAGGCGTACAACTTCTCCGAACTTCGTGAAGAACTCACCAAACTGGGCCACCGCTGGGAGACCGACAGCGACACCGAGGTCGTGCTGCACGGGTACCTGCAGTGGGGCACCGAGGTCGTCGACCACCTCAACGGCATGTACGCGTTCGCGATCTGGGACGAGCGCGACCAGAAGCTCGTGATGATCCGCGACCGGATGGGCATCAAGCCGTTCTACTACTACCCCACCCGCGACGGCGTCCTGTTCGGCTCCGAGCCGAAGGCGATCCTGGCGAACCCGTTGGCGCGCAAGGCGGTCGACAGCGACGGCCTGCGCGAGCTGATGGGCTTCACGAAGCGTCCGGGCTGGTCGCTGTGGAAGGGCATGCACGAGGTCGACCCGGCCACCGTCGTGACGGTGACCCGGGAGGGCATCAACACCCGCACCTACTGGAAGCTCGACGCGAAGCAGCACACTGACGACCAGGAGACGACGGTCGAGCGCGTGCGCGAGCTGATGACCGACATCGTCCACCGGCAGCTGGTCGCCGACGTCCCGCGCTGCGTGCTGCTGTCCGGCGGCCTCGACTCGAGCGCGGTCACCGGTCTCGCCGCCGCGCGGCTGGCCGAGGAAGGCGAGCAGCTGCGCACCTTCTCGGTCGACTTCTTCGGGCAGGAGGAGAACTTCCAGCCCGACGAAATGCGCGACACCCCCGACTCGCCCTACATCCGCGACGTCGCCAAGCTGGTCGGTTCCGCGCACCAGGACGTGATGCTGAACCCGGCCGACCTGAGCGACCCCGAGGTGCGCCGCAAGGTGCTGCGCGCCCGCGACATCCCGACGGGTCTCGGCGACATGGACACGTCGTTGTACCTGCTGTTCAAGGCGATCCGGGCGGAGTCGACGGTCGCGCTGTCCGGCGAATCGGCCGACGAGGTGTTCGGCGGGTACCGCTGGTTCCACGACGAGGCCGCGGTGAAGGCGGACACCTTCCCGTGGCTGGCGTTCCGCAACAGCCTGATGGACGACCGTGCTTCGCTGCTCGAACCGGGCCTCGCCGCGAAGCTCGACCTGGATTCCTACATCGACGACCAGTACCGCACCGCGGTGTCCCAAGTGGACTTGCTGGACGGCGAATCCGAGCGGGAATCGCGGATGCGGGTCATCTGCAACCTCCACCTGACCCGCTTCGTGCGGCAGCTGCTCGACCGCAAGGACCGCATGTCGATGGCGGTCGGCCTGGAAGTCCGCGTGCCGTTCTGCGACCACCGGCTCGTCGAGTACGTCTACAACACGCCGTGGTCGCTCAAGACCTACGACGGCCGGGAAAAGAGCCTGCTGCGGCACGCGACGAAGCACGTGCTGCCGGCGTCGGTGCGGGACCGGGTGAAGAGCCCGTATCCGTCCACTCAGGACCCGGGGTACGCGATCGCGCTGCAGGAGCAGGTCAAGGAAGCCTTGGCGCAGAAGGACAACCCGCTGTTCCAGATGGTCAGCCGGGAATGGCTGCAGCAGTCGGCGGCGACGGACCCGGCGGCGATCAGCCAGGCCCAGCGGATCGGCATGGACCGGGCGCTGGACCTGCACCACTGGTTCGGCATGTACTCGCCGGAGCTGGAACTCAACTGACCTCCTGCCCGACCGGCGAGCGCCCCAATGCCGCATTGGGTGCATGCGACGCACCCAATGCGGCATTGGTTGCGTTCAGCGCACCCAATGCCGCATTGGGGTTATCTCAGTAGCGCGGTGTGCGGTGGGTTCGCGGCAGCGGCGCTTGCCAGGGCGCTGCGGGCACCGGCCGATGACACGCGCCGGGGTGCTCCTCCCGCTGAGGTCCGTGAAGGGCTCATTGGGGGAACCTGATTCCCTCAATGAGCCCTTCACGGACCTCGCCAGCCCGCCGCGCGCGAGAAACCCCCGCGAGCGCAGCGCATGCAGCTGCCCCTGGCCGGTGCGAACGTCCGTGAGGGCCACCCTGAGGGAATCTGATTCCCTGTT